>JACPPO010000004.1 GCA_016190945.1 Acidobacteriota bacterium
CCCAAGGTGCAGGCGGAGGTCAACCCGGCCGCCGCGCCGGTGGAGGCGCCACGGCAAATCGCGCCGGAAATCGACACCAGCTTCGAGCGCGCCGCCGTCAGCGCCATACTCAGCGGCATTGTGGGTGGTGCGGTCGGCGGTGTTCCGGAGCCGCCACCCCCGCCCGCGGCACCCGTGCGCGTGGGCGGGGCGATCAAGCCCCCGGTCAAGACCAGGGACGTTCGTCCGCAGTATCCACCGATCGCGCAGTCGGCCCGCATCCAGGGGGTCGTCATCATCGAGGCGACCATCAGCCCGCAGGGGAAGGTGCAGGACGCCCGGGTGCTTCGCTCGATTCCGCTGTTGGATGGGGCCGCGCTTGACGCCGTGCGTCAGTGGGAGTTCACGCCGACGCTGCTCAATGGCGTGCCGGTGCCGGTCATCATGACCGTTACGGTTCAGTTTACGCTCACTTAGACCATGGGGCCGTGGCGGCGCAACGTGGCCTCCGCGGGGACAGTTCGTCAAACATTTCAGATGCGGAGGATGGAGTAATGGAAGTAGCGAAAGTGCAACGGATCGGGCAAATTGCGTGGGCGGGGCTCTGGATGACGGTAATGACCAGTACCCCGGCATTTGCGCAGGTGTCCCTGGTCGAAATGTTCCAGACGATGGGCCCGACGGCGATCGGCGTCGCTATCGTGCTGTTCATCATGTCGTTCTGGTCGATCGGCGTCGCAATCGAGCGCATCTACACCTACAACAAGGCACGCACGCAGTCGAAGCTGTACGCGCCCCAGGTCGCGAAGCACCTCAAGGACAGCCGCCTGAAGGAGGCGATCGCGCTCTCCGGGTCGAAGGATTATCGCTACAGCCATCTCGCGAAGGTCGTGACGGCCGGCCTGCAGGAGTACCAGTTCCAGCAGGAGAGCGGCGGCGGCGCATCCCTCAGCCGTGAGGACGTACTCGACACGGTGCGGCGGTCGATTCAGCGCGCCAGTGCGCTCACCGCGTCGGACCTGAAGAAGGGCGTCAGCTCCCTGGCCACAATCGGCTCAACCGCGCCGTTTGTCGGGCTGTTGGGCACGGTGGTCGGCGTCATCAACGCGTTCCAGGGGATTGCCACGGTCGGCGGGGCCGGAATCGGCGCCGTGTCAGCCGGTATTTCCGAAGCGCTGGTCGAGACCGCGCTGGGCCTGTTCGTGGCGATTCCGGCGGTCTGGTTCTACAACTACCTGACCTCCCGCCTCGAGTACTTCAACGTGGAAATGGACAACTCGTCGTCGGAGCTCGTTGACTACTTCATCAAGAAGACGGCGTAGGTAGCATCTGGTAATTGGTAGCCGGAGGCCTTCAGGTCTCCGGACAAATACGGAGTTTTAACTATGGCCATGCAACTGGGCGGCGGCGGTGACATCAAGGCGGACATCAACGTCACGCCGCTCGTCGATGTCATGCTGGTGCTGCTCATCATCGTGATGCTTGTTGCCCCTCTCGTCCAGCAGGGCGTGTCGCTGACGCTGCCGATCGCCAGGAACACCAGCGACCATCCAGAAACGTCGGATCAGACGACGGTCGCGATCACCTCCGACAAGCGGTTCTTTGTCAACGGGAACGAGGTGGAGGAGAAGGGGCTGCGCGACCGCTTCGAGATGGTCCTGGAAGGCAAGAAGGAGAAGCTCATCCTCATCAAGGCTGATGTGGAGGCCGATTACGGCGACGTCATGAAGGCAATGGACGAGTTGCGCGCAGTCGGGATCGAGGACATGGCGCTAATAACCGACGCCGGAAGAAGACCAGGAACGGCAGGAGGCGAGTAGCCGTGGCCATCCACCAGCACTTCGGCGCCGAGCGCGTCTTCAAGGCAAAGATACCGCAGGCCACCGCGGACATGAACGTCACGCCGATGATCGACGTGTTGCTCGTGCTTCTCGTCATCTTCATGGCGGCCCTGATCGTCTCGCAGAGAGGGCTCGACATCAACCTGCCGGCCGAGACGCAGCAGGCGAAGCAGCAGGCCCCCGATGTCAACCAGATCGTGCTCAATTACACGGCCGACAAACGCATCACGGTCAACAATCAGGACGTCACCATCGCGCAGCTCGAACAGCGGTTGCGGGCGATCTTCGAGCAGCGCACGGCAAAGACGATGTTTATCATGGGGGCGGGCAGCCTCAAGTATGGGGACATCGTGGCGGTCATCGATGCCGCCAAGGGCGCCGGTGTCGAGAAGGTCGGCATCGTCACCGAAGGTATGCGCCGGGCCGCCGGCGCGGCCTCTGTTCCAGGGACGTAAGACTCCCCGGCGGCGGTGCACGTCTTTCTTCTCTAAAGGGGCCGTTAATCCGAGGCGGGGGACGGCCCCCTTGCTTGTACGCCACGCTCCTATGGTGGTCTTGCGGTAAGATCGTCTCGTTTTCCCGAGTGGTCGTTCAATACCGGCAGGCTTTCGTACCCGGATTCTCCGACTGTAGGCATCAGCCAACCGTTAAGGAGGTTCACATGCGCCGCCCGCCCCGCGTCCGAGTATCGACCCTTCGCGCTACGCTCACGCTCCTCGCTGCGTGCGCGGCTGCCTGCTCCAGCGGCAACCCTGAGGCCGGCAGCGCGGACGCACCTATCGGCATCCAAATCTTACAGACATACGTCACGGTCGAGAATCGCACGGGAGCACCGCTGGTTGGGGGCGAGATCGACATCATTCCAGCGGGCGTCCTCCCGCCGTTCAAAGCGGCATTGCCTCGGCTCGAGGCTGGCGCCAAGCGGGACATCCCGTTCAATACCTTTAGAGGGGGCGGCACGTCTTTCAATCGCACGATCGCCCGTGCCAAGAGCGTGAAAGTCACGGCGAAAGATCAGTTCGACAAGGTCTACGAGCACGAGGTGCCCTTCAACTGAAAGGCTCAGGCCTCGGACTGCAGCAGTACATGAAAAGGGCCGCCCTTGAGGGAGGCGGCCCGGAACGCGCATAGGCGCGCGCGGGACCGAGGCTAGTGTGCCGTCTCTAACGCTTCTTAAAACGCTTCTTTACAACGACGTACCTCCCGCGGAATGGTCGCCGGTGGGGGCTCCAGACGTCAATCGGATCGTCGTGAACTACACGGTCAGACGCTCGTAAACCGCGGCGGTCTCTTCGACCATCCGCTCCACCGTAAACCGCTCGCGTGCACGCTGGAGCGCCGCCTCGCCCATCCGCGTCCGCAGGTCGGGGTCCCGTAGTAACACGACCAGTCTTTCGGCCATCGCCACGTGATCGCGTGGTGGCACAAGAAACCCCGTTTCGCCGTCGACCATCACTTCGGAAATGGCGCCGGCCGTGGTTGCGACGGCGGCCTTTGCGGCCGCCATCGCGTCGAGCAGGGCGGCGCACATGCCTTCGGTGACCGAGCTCATCGCGAACAAGTCGAACCCCTTGGTGAGTTCCAGCGCGTCGGTGCGGAAGCCGGCAAGAAAGACGTGCCGCTCGAGATGCTTGTCCCGAACATGTTTCTCCAACGCCTCCCGCAGTTCGCCGTCGCCCACGATCACAAAGCGCGCGTCTGGCACCTCGCGGACGACCAGCGCCGCGGCGTCGATGAGATGGTGATGTCCCTTGTGCGGCACGAGCGCGGCCACGTTGCCGATGACCGGCGCGTGGATCGGCAGGTAGAAGGCGGCGTGGACGTTGGCCGCGGACATTCGCACGATCCGTTCGACGTCGACGCCCTCGTTCACAATGGTGATTCTTGCGTGCGGAATCCCTTCGGCGGCGAGGCGATCCCGAATGACGATGCTGTTCGCGATAAAGCAGTCAATTTGTGAATATTTCCACCGTGAGAACGAGTTGCGCGCCAGGGGGGGGGCAATTCGGCGGGACGCAATCAGAGGCGGCTTCGGCGACGGGGAGGCGATCGACAGAGCGGTCGACGCCATCGCCACCGCGAGGGGGTCGTGCGCGTGAATCACGTCAGGCGTCAGCCGCTTGACCACGCGCGACAGCCGCCACGCGGTGGCAAGGTCGACCTCGCCGCGCGGAGCCAACGGGATCAGATCGAGTCCCTCGCTCATGCGCCGCCGCAGCTCGCCGTCGGGATGTGCCACGAGCGCCGCGCGGTGCCCGATGGCGCGCAGGCCGAGCACCGTGTGCAAGACCAGGCTCTGTCCGCCCCGCCACCCTCGCCCGGTGTCTATATGAAGAGAAAACACGCGGGATTCTTCATTACGGCTTGGGATTTGGGATTTGGGTTCTGGGATTTCGCTGAAGCTCCCAGAGCTTCGCGAACTTCAGGAACACCGAATAGGAGTTGACTGCGGAGATGATGAAACCGGCTGCGCCGTCCAGTATCCCGCGGCGGAGTACGTAATTACGGAGGAACGCCGCCGGCGGATGCACGAGCAGGTCGAGCGGTCCGGCGCGGCGCCCGGCTTCCTTCATCTGCCGTGCGGCCAGGGTCGTGTAGCGATTGACGCGGTCAAGATGATCGCGGAGGTCCCGGAAGGAGTAGTGCTCGAGGTCGAGGCGAAGCTGACCCACCGGACCGTCGACGGCCACCGATTCATGCACGTACTTGCCGCGCCACCGGGCTGCGCGCCGGTCGTACAGCCGTGTCTGAAAATCGGGGTAGAAGTCGGTGGTGCGGATCCAGCGTCCCAGGTGAAACGTGACGCGGGGGACCCGGTAGCCGCGCATCGGCGGTTCACTCGAGAGCAGCCCCCGGATCTCGGCAGCCAGCGCCGGCGGAATGCGCTCGTCAGCGTCGAGCGAGAAGATCCAGTCGTGGGACGCGCGCTCCGCGGCGTAATTCTTCTGATCGACGTACCCGGACCACTCCCTGGCGAACACGTCCGCGCCCCTGGCGCGCGCGATGTCGGCCGTGCCGTCCGTGCTGCCACAGTCGACGACGACGATTTCATCGGCCCAGGCCGCGCTGTCGATTGCCGCGCCTATGTGTTCGGCTTCATTGAGCGTGATGACGGTAACCGACACTTTTGGCACGGGGGGAATCTTACCTGAGCGGTGCCTCCTGGATCGTTTCAAAGTCCACGATCGAACGGTGGTAATCAATAGTGGCCAGGAGCTCGTTGTTGCGCGCCTGTGCAAGGTCCCGCTGCGCCTGGAACACAAAGAAGCTGGTCGACGTGCCGGCCCCGAGCTTCCGCTGCTCGGCCTCGAGGCGCCGTTCCGCGAGCTGTCGCGAGACGGCTGTCGTGTCGACGCGTCTCTGGTTGGTCAGCACCTGTCGACCTGCTTCTCGCACCTGCGCCGCCACCTGCAGCTCCGCGTTTCTCAGCTGCGTCTGCTGCTGGCTGTATTGCAGCCGCGTCCGTGCAAGACCGGCCTCCTGCGGCGTCGCGCCGATGGGATAACTCACGCTCAACGATGCCGTCCAGCTCGGAAAGTCGTTGCTGAACAAATCGCCGAGTACCGCCGCGAAGCTGCGTTTGCTCCGGCCGATGACGGGGCCGGGGAAGCCCGCGCCACGGACGAACTGGGTGCCGCCCAGTCCAATCAGCCCATAATCGACACTCGCAGTGACGTCGGGGAGCGTTTGATTGCGGAAGTAACGCAGGTTAACGTCGGCCGCTTCCAGGTTCTTTCGTGACTGCTGAAGGTCGCTGCGACGCTCGAGCGCGCTGCGCACCGCCATGTCGACGTCGACGACCGCCGGCGCGAACGGTGGCAGGTCCGCCGGCTCAATCCGAAGCGTCCAGAAGTCGGCGGCCGCCGGGTCGTACACGAGCGTCCGGAGAGCGTCTTCCGCGGTGGCGATCTGCGCCTCGCCGAGGATCACGGCTTCCTCACGCTGCGCCACTTCGGCTTCCGCTTCGATGGCGTCTATGGGTGGGGTGGTGCCGATTTCAATGCGGGCGCGCGTGTTGCGCAGCGACTCGCGTGCGAGGTCGAGCGACTGGCGCTGGACGCCGAGCGAGGCGATGGCGTATGCCAGATCCCAATACGCGTGGCGGACCGCTCTCGAGGTCAGTGCGATGGTCTGCCGCACGGTGACGTCGGCGATTTCCCGATTCTTCTGCGTCACGAGCACCTGCTGGCGGGCGGAGTCGATGCTGAACCCGCGCAGCAGCGGCTGCCGGTAGGTGAGCGCCAGCGAGGAGCGCACCTGGGGCGAAAAGTTGGAGAAGATGTTGGTCGTGGTGGAGCGCGCACCGTCCCAGCCGATGTTATAGCGGCCGCCCCACGGAAGCGTCTGTTCAACCCCGACGTTGCTGTTGAAACGCGCGTCGCTCGTCTTCGTGCCCTGGGCTCCAGAGAGAAAGCTGTTGCTCGGGGAATCCGTGCTCGCGCCCTGGAACGTGCTCGTTAACGTGGGGGACCAGGCGGCGTGCGCCTGCGCCACGCTCAGGTCCTGTATCTGCGGGTCGATCCGCGCGACTCGGACACTGAGATTGTTCTCGAGCGCGATTCGCACCGCCGCCTCCATCGTCAGGCGGCGCACCTCGGGCGCCGGCGCCTGCGCGGTCGCCGGCTCGCCCATACCGAACACTATCGCCACTGCAATGCCGATTCGGACTAACGTCATACGCACCTCGTATCGCTCATATGTATACTAGGCGGTTCCGGTGGACCGTCCGGGCTGATTGAGTTGGTGGGGCGGCCCGTGGTGAAGCCTGGATCACGGATGTGACGTCCCGCCGAACCTTCACGCCAAGGCGGAAGCCGCACGCTGCGTACGATTCGCATGGAGCGCACCCTAAAGCTGACGATTAGCTACGACGGCACGCGTTTCGTCGGCTGGCAGCGGCAGGCGGAGAGCGTGTCTATCCAAGGGCTACTGGAAGAGGCGTTTGCGCGCTTTGAAGGGGCGCCGGTAGCCGTGCACGGCGCCGGCAGGACCGATGCCGGCGTCCACGCGCTCGGCCAGGTCGCCAGCGTTCGGATCGCGTCCGCCCATCCCACCGATGCCGTGGCGCGCGGCCTCAACGCGTGCCTGCCACTGGACGTGAGGGTGATCGAGGTCCAGGAGGCCGCCGCGGACTTCCACGCGCGGTTCAGCGCCCGGTCAAAAACGTATCGCTACCTCCTGCGCAACGCCTCAATCGTCAACCCCTTCGAGCGCGCGTTTGTCTGGCACGTCCCGGAGGCGCTGGATCTCGACGCGATGCGAACTGCGGCCAACGAGCTGGTGGGAACGCACGATTTCGCGGCGTTTCGCAGTACGGGCGGCGACACGAAGGATACGGTGCGGACCCTTACCCAGTCGGAGATCGTCACTGACGTGGGGCGAGCCTGGTCGGGTTCGCCCGGACTCGACGGGGTCCACCCTACGAGCCTTGATGACGCGACGGTGCTCGCCTACGAAATCAGCGGGGACGGCTTTTTGCGCCACATGGTCCGGGCAATCGTCGGCACGCTCGTCGAGGTCGGCCGTCGCCAGCGTCCCTCGGCGTCGATGGCGGCGCTGCTGGCGGGTGGCAGCCGTGCGCAGGCGGGCGCCACGGCTCCGCCGCAGGGCCTGTTCCTGGTCCGGGTGGTCTATGATTAACTGCTTGCAAGAGCGGGAGATGGAACGTGTCGCTTGAGCAGCTGCTGGCGTGGATTCCGGCCGGGCATCCCGACGTGGCGCTCGCGCGGCAGGTGAATTTCGAGCGGCTGCCGGCGCACATTGCGATCATCATGGACGGCAATGGCCGCTGGGCCGCCCAGCGTCACTTGCCCCGGGTGGAGGGTCACCGCGCCGGCATTGATGCCGTACGTGACACGGTCGAGACCGCCGCGCGCCTGGGTCTCGGCGTGCTGACGCTGTATGCGTTCTCCGTCGAAAACTGGAAGCGGCCGGCGTCCGAGGTCGGCACGCTCATGCAGCTGCTCAAGCGGTATCTGCGCTCGGAGCTGAACACCCTGCTGACAAACGACATCCGCTTCCGCGTCATCGGACGGATAGAAGAGCTCTCGCCCGACATCCAGGACGAGCTGCACATAGCCATCGAGCGCACCGCCAAGAGCCAGGGGATGCTCTTCAACATCGCGCTCAATTATGGAGGCCGGGCGGAGATCGTCGACGCCGCGCGCCGGGCGATCGAATCCGGCGTCCGTCCCGAGGAATTGGACGAGGATCGCTTCGCCGGCTTCCTCTACACGGCCGGCCAGCCGGATCCGGACCTCCTCATCCGGACCAGTGGCGAGATGCGCGTGAGCAACTACCTGCTCTGGCAGATTGCCTACGCCGAGATTTACGTCACCGAGACGCTCTGGCCCGATTTCCGCCGCCGGCACCTGCTCGAGGCGGTCCTCGCGTATCAGAAGCGGGAGCGCCGGTACGGCGGCATTGCTTCCGCGCCGGCGGCCATCGGCGCGCAATGACGCGGCTCCTGAGTGGGGTCGCCCTTGCGGCGGCCGCGCTTGCCGCCATCCTCTTTCTGCCGCTCCCTGGCCTGCGCGCGATCGCGTGCCTGGTCGCGGTGCTGGCCGCCCGTGAGTACCTCAACATCGTCCATCAGGATCGCCGAGCGCCCGACACCCTTCCATTACTGCTTCTGGTTGCGCTCGCGTGCTGGTGGTTCTCGGATCCAGGCCGTGCCGGCGTGCTGCCGCTGCTCTTGCTCGGCGTTGGCTGGGTCGCGGTTGAAGTGGTGTTTCGCGGACGCGGGGCCGATCGCGCCCGCGTCCGGCTCCTGGCGCCGTGGTATATCGGCATGCCGCTTGGGATGCTCGCCACGGTGCAGGCGGTCGGCGGCCGCACGGCCACGGTGCTGTTGATTGCTACCGTTATCGTCAGCGACTCGGCGCAGTTTTATTCGGGGCGGCTGTTCGGCCGCCGGCCGCTCGCGCCGGCGATCAGCCCGAGGAAGACCGTTGAAGGGGCGATGGGAGGGCTGGTTGTGGCGACCGTCTTCTTCACACTGGCGGGATCGTGGGTGTTTCCGGCGGCCCGGCGCGCGTCGCTGGCGCTGCTCGGCGTCACCATCGTGGCGCTTGGCATCTGCGGCGATCTTTTCGAGTCACGGCTCAAACGAACGGCCGGCGTCAAGGACAGCTCGGCGTTGATTCCCGGCCATGGTGGCGTACTGGATCGCATCGACGCACTGCTGTTTGCCACGCCCGTGTATTACCTGTACCTGCGGGGCTGACGTGAAGAAAGTCGCGATCCTCGGCTCGACCGGGTCGATCGGCCGCAGCGCACTCGCGGTGGTCGACGCCCATCCAACCCGGCTGAAAGTCGTCTCGCTCGCGGCGGGCGACAACGCCTCGCTGCTGGCCGAGCAGGTCGCCCGGTACCGTCCCGAAGTCGTCGCCATGGCGACCGGCGAGGGGATCGACCGGCTCCGATCGGCCTGCGGCGCGGGCTCGCCCACCGTCGCCGGCGCCGGCGCGGCAGGCCTGATTGCGGTCGCCACGCACCCTTCGGCGGACATCGTGATCTGTGCGTCGGCGGGGACCGCGGGGCTCGAAGCCGTTCTGGCGGCGATTGAGGCGGGAAAGACGATTGCGCTTGCCAATAAGGAGGTGCTCGTCATGGCCGGCGCGCTCGTGATGGCGGCGGCGCGCCGCCGGGGTGTCGCCATCCTGCCGATTGACAGCGAGCACAACGCCGTTCACCAGTGCCTGCACGAGCGACCGCGCGCGGAGGTCCGCCGCATCATCCTCACGGCATCCGGAGGCCCCTTTCGCGGCTACTCGCCAGAGGCGCTCGAGCGCGTCGGACCGGACGCGGCGCTGCAGCATCCCACCTGGCAGATGGGCCCGAAGATCACGATCGACTCGGCAACCCTGATGAACAAGGGGCTCGAGGTGATCGAGGCGCACTGGCTGTTTGGTATCTCCGCCGATCAGATTGACGTGGTGATCCATCCGCAGTCGATCGTTCACTCGCTGGTCGAATTGATTGACGGTTCCGTGATCGCGCAGCTCGGTGTCACGGACATGCGGCTGCCGATTCAATACGCCTGCTCGTATCCCGAGCGCTGGGATGGGTCGCTGCCCTCGCTCGACCTGGCACGGGCCGGCCGCCTGGAATTTTCGGATCCACACCTCGAGCGCTTTCCCTGTCTGGGCCTGGCGTATCGCTCGCTGCGCGCCGGGGAGACGCTGCCGGTGGTGCTGAACGCGGCCAACGAGGTCGCGGTCGGCGCGTTCCTGGAGCGGAAGCTCGGCTTCATGGCGATTCCGCGCGTCATCCAGAAGACGATGGATGCGCACACGGCGGAGCCCGTCTCAACGCTGCAGGCCGTTCGGCGTGCCGACCGCTGGGCGCGGGAGTACGCCCGCGACGCGGCCCGCGAGTTAGAATTGACAGTGTAATGAATACGCTCCTCGCATTCCTGTTCGTTCTGGGTGTGCTTGTCTTCGTCCACGAGCTGGGTCATTTTATCGCGGCTCGTCGGCACGGTGTTCGAGTGCTGACATTCTCGCTCGGCTTTGGACCCAAGCTCCTGAAGTTCCGCCGGGGCGACACAGAATATTGCGTTAGCGCCATTCCGCTCGGCGGCTACGTGAAGATGGCGGGGGAGAGCCCCGACGAGGTGCGGACCGGCCGCCCCGATGAGTTCCTGTCGAAGACGAAGTGGGAGCGCTTCCAGATCCTCATCATGGGGCCCGCGATGAACATCATCCTCGCGATTGTCGTGATGGCGGTCGTGCTCGCGCAGGGCGCCGAAGTGCCTGTGTACCAGGATCAGCCTCCGGTGGTCGGCGCAGTTGTGCCCGGCTCACCCGCGGAGCAGGCGGGAATCCAGCGCGGCGATCTGATCCTGGACGTGGCCGGTGACCAGGTGGACACCTGGGAGGATCTCTTCATCGCCGTCGGGACGCGCCCCGGTCGCGACGTCCCGGTGACGCTACGGCGCGCCGGACGGACGCAATCGGTGACGGTCCGGCCGGTCGGCGAGACCCGGTTCGAGATCGGCAACATCGGCGTGCTGCCCGACATCAACCCGATCGTGGCGTCGGTCATTGCGGGCGAGCCGGCGGAGCGGGCGGGAATAAGAGCCGGAGATGTCGTGCTGGCGGTGAACGGCGAGCGCATGGTCACCCGGACGCAGCTCATCGAAGCGATCTCCCGCAATGGCGGCCGCGAGATCGAGTTGACCGTTCGGCGGGACGGCCGGCAGCAGCGGATCAGGACGACGCCAGAGCAACGCGGGGACCGCGGGATGCTCGGGGTGTACGTCACCGAGCCGACGCGGTCGTTTACGCCAGGTCCGCTAGAGGCCATCCAGCTCAGCGTGCAGCGCAACATCGAGTTCAGCGGGTTGATCTTTCGCACGCTCGGCGGTCTGCTTGTGGGGGAAACGTCACCGCGACAGCTCATGGGCCCGGTGGCGATCGCGCAGCTGTCTGGTGAATCGGCGCAGGCCGGCTGGATCGCGCTCTTCACGCTGATGGCCTCGATCAGCCTCAACCTCGGGCTGCTGAACCTGCTGCCGATTCCCGTGCTCGACGGCGGCCACATCCTGATCATGGCGCTCGAAGGGGTCGCGCGCCGCGATTTCAGCATGGCCGTCAAGGAAAAGATGCTGCTGGCCGGGTTTGTCCTGCTGATGATGCTCATGGTCACCGTCATCTATAACGACCTGACCCGCATCAGCTGGATCGAGCGCCTGATGCCCTGGCGCAATTAGCCCGGCGCGACCATTGCCATCAACCCAGGGGGAGGAATACCTATGTTCAAGATTCAGTGGGCCGCGCTGACGGCCCTGCTCGTCGGCGGCCTCGCGGCGCTCGCGGCGGCACAGCAGAGCGTCACGCCGGTCGACATCCAGCGGCTTCAGGACAACGTTTACCAGGCAGGCACCGATCTGTCGCAGCTTCGAAGCCGCGACGCCTCGCGCGCCGACCAGCTTCAGGCGGAGCTCGACGAGCTGCGCGATGAAGTGATCTATCTGAGGGTGAAGCTGCGCAAGGAGCGATCGCTCGCGCGCAGCGAGTACGCGGATGTGCGCGATCGCATCGAAGATCTCCGCACGCGGGCGCGCGGCGACGCGACCGCGGTGGCGCCCTCCACTCAGAGCGGCGGACAAGCAGGTGCCCGCGCCACCCCGTCCCCGCGGGGGACCAGCGCGATTCCGGCGGGCACCGAAGTAGACGTCCGCCTGGCGAGCAGCCTGAATTCCGGCAGGGCGGTGGTTGAGGATCGCTTCGAGGCTACGACGCTCATCGATCTCAGCATAGACGGCCGGACCGTGGTACCGGCGGGATCGGTGATGCGGGGGGTTATCACGGCCGTCGAGCCTGCCACCCGCACGAACCGGACCGCCAAGATGACCGTCAGCTTCGATCAGGTGACGGTGAACGGCAGGGCATATCCCATTCGCGGCACCGTCACCCAGGCGATTGAAGGCGAAGGGCTCAAGGGCGAGACCGCTCGCATCGGAACCGGCGCGGGAGTCGGCGCCATCATCGGCGGCATCCTCGGCGGCTTCAAAGGCGCGCTCGCCGGCATCCTGATTGGCGCCGGTGGCACGATCGCCGCCACCGAAGGCAAGGAAGTCGAGTTGCCGCAGGGATCCGTACTGCGCGTGCGGATCGACTCGCCGGTGCAAATCAATACCGCGCGATAGTGCGACGTTTAGATTGTCCTTGAGACTGCCTTCATCGCCGCCCGCGCGGCCGTGACGGTCTGCTCCACGTGGCGGTCCGTGTGGGCCGCCGACAGGAACCACGCTTCGAACTGCGAAGGCGGCGGATAGACGCCCCGCGCGAGCATCCCCCGGAAAAACGCCGAATATGCTGCGGTGTTCGCGGCCAACGCCGAGTCGTAATCGCGGACGGGTGACGAGGTGAAGAACGGCGTCACCATCGACGCGAACGCATTCACCTGGAGCCGCACGCCGGCGGCACGCGCCGCATCGGCAAGTCCCGCGGCCAGGAGCGACCCTCGTCTGGCCAGATCCTTGTACAACCGCGGTGTCAGCCGCTTCAGCGACCACAGCCCCGCGGTCATCGCGAGCGGATTGCCGGACAGCGTCCCCGCCTGGTAGACGGGACCTGCCGGCGCCACCATCTCCATAATGTCGGCGCGTCCGCCGTACGCCCCAACCGGCAGGCCGCCGCCGATGATCTTGCCAAGGCACGTCAGATCCGGCGTGATCCCAAAAATCGACTGCGCACCGCCGGCCGAGGCCCGGAACCCGGAGATGACCTCGTCGAAGACGAGGAGAATGCCGTGGCGGGTCGTCAGGGTGCGAAGCCCTTGGAGAAAGCCTTCCGTGGGCGACACAAGGCCCATGTTGCCGGCGATCGGCTCCACGATGACGGCTGCGATGGCGCCCGCCTGCGCCTCGCACAGCGCATCGACGGACGCGAGATCGTTGTATCGCGCGAGCAGCGTGTCCGCGGCCACGGGCCTGGCGACGCCAGGGCTCGTCGGCACACCGAGTGTCGTTGCACCCGATCCCGCCTTCACGAGAAACCCATCGGCGTGGCCGTGATAACAGCCGGCGAACTTGACGATCTTGTCGCGCCCGGTAAAGGCGCGGGCGACGCGCGCCGCGCTCATTGCCGCTTCCGTCCCTGAGCTAACGAACCGCACGCGCTCCATCGAGGGGATAAGCGCGCGCACCCGCTCTCCAAGCTCGTGCTCGAGAGGGCTCGGCGCGCCGAAGCTCGTGCCGAGCCGAGCGGCCCCGGCGATGGCCTTCACGAGGCCGCGCGGGGCGTGCCCGTGAATGAGCGGCCCCCACGACATCACATAGTCGATGAAGCGGTTGCCGTCCACGTCCTCGATCGTGGCGCCCGATGCGCGCCGGATGAACAGCGGCGACCCGCCGACGGCCTGGAACGCGCGCACAGGGCTGTCGACGCCGCCAGGGAGGATCTGCCGCGCGCGCGCGAAGAGCTTCTGGCTGCGAACCGGTGTTCTCACAAGAAGGATCCGAACGTTACGAACGAAGAGCCCGCGCGGCCTCACGGGCGTAGTACGTGATGATGATGTCGGCGCCGGCACGGCGGATCGCCGTCAGCGTTTCCATCATCGCCCGCGGCTCGTCGATCCAGCCGTTGGCCGCGGCAGCCTTCAACATCGCGTATTCGCCGCTGACATGATAGGCAGCCGTGGGCTGGCCGAAGCGCATCTTCACCTTCGCGACGACGTCGAGATAGGTCAGCGCGGGCTTGACGATCACGATGTCCGCGCCCTCCGACAGGTCGGTCTCCACCTCCCGCAATGCCTCCTCGACGTTGGCGGGATCCATCTGGTGGCTCCGCCGATCGCCGAACTGCGGGGCGGAGTTCACCGCGTCGCGGAACGGGCCGTAAAACGCCGAGCAGTACTTGGCCGCATACGAAATGATCCCGACGCGCTCGAAGCCGCGCTCGTCG
>JACPPO010000051.1 GCA_016190945.1 Acidobacteriota bacterium
AGTGTGTATCGGTTGTGAAGACGCGGCTGTGTTCATGGAGTTCCGCCAGGCGGACCACACACGCGTCGGCCAGCGACATGGGCAACTCCTGGTAGGAGCGTTGCAGACTCAACAGGCGATCCACTTCCTCCTCGACGCGCAGGCCCACAGTCAATGCCCCTCGATGAAGCATCTCGAGTATCTGCAAGGGGTTTCCCCTTCCCCGGACGACCAGATGCTGGGCCTCGGACAAGACGGCTTCGCACGTATAGAACGGCGCCTCGCGCCGGCCGAATTCCGCCTGCGCCCAACCGTGATGAACGTCGCGCGCGTTCAACAGCGCGACGAGCGGGCCGGCATCAACGATGGTTTTTTCGGCCACGGCGGTGTTCGGCGGTGAGGGCCTCGTCAAGATAGCTCGTATTGGTCGACAAGTCGGCAGGTCCGTTGAACGCTCCTGCAAGGTCGGCCACGAGATCCAGGCACGACGGTCGCTTCTTCATCGAACGACGCGTGCGCAACCCTTTTTGCAGGCACTGTCGCACGACTTGCGATTTGCTGACGCCCTGAGTCGTGGCTTCCTCTTCCAGCTCGCGCAGCAGTGCGGGTGGCAGCTTCAAGGAGATCGTCGGCATGAGGATCAGTGTAATACCTGATGTTGCAATTGGCAATACCTCCACGTGGAACCGGGCGGCCTTGTGCGAATTCGTCGATTCGCTTGCCGGGCGTCGGGCCATTGCGCCACGATACTGGTCGCCGATCGAGAAGGAGGTCGTGAATGTTCAGGAGAGTAGCGCCTTCTGCTCACCGCCCCGAGTAGGTGACCCATGATCTCCTGGGTCGCGATAGACAGAATCGTTGAACGAGGGATCTCCTCGGATGCCAAGCTCCGCAAGCGGGCCGCTGGAAGGCCACTCCGTTCCCACGCAAGAGTCCTCACGGACGGTGAACTGCTCGCCAGGTTGCGCACCTTCGGTATAGACCTCGACCGATCGTCGCTGGAGCGACTCTGCGACCAGGCCCTGTCTGCCGAGGAGATCGCCAAACGTTTGTTGGACGCGCGCTCAGACCAGACCGAACGCGTGAGATTCGACAGCGACTGGATCTGGATCTGTCTCGCGACCCTGTGGCTGCGCTGGTTCCCGGACGTGCCTTCGTTCGAGCGATTGGACGACAGGATGCAGGCTGGCTACGAGTTGCGGTCTTCCTCTGGCGCCTCCGCTGCATGCCGCACCTGGCTCGACGCGTGGAGCGACGTACTGCGCATCCTGGACAAGGCCAGCATTCGATCGATCGCCGAATTCGACGACCGGTTCGGAGGGACCCAATCTCTTTTCAATTGGATTCAGGATTTCGAAGGCGAGTTGTGGAACGCGGGGCTCATTGACCGACAGTTCCTGACCGCCAGGATCGCCGTGTGCGAAGAGGGACTCAGGAGATTCGGAGCCGATGATGACCTGATGACCGACAACCGGCGGCGCGCGCTGGCGGAGTCGTACTTCGAATTGGGTGCGGTCGACAGGTCGGAGGCTCTCTGTCGCGAGTGGCTGCGGGCCGATCCGGGTTGGGGGTGGGGATGGATTGGCTGGTCGGACCATTACCGATTCACGCGAACGGAAGCGCGGGACGAGAAGAAAGCCGAGGCGCGTCTTCGGGAGGGGCTGTCCATCCCTGAGGTGAGAAACCGCGCGGATCTCTGCGAGCGGTTGGCCGATCTCTGCGAAGAGCAGGGGCGCCGCGACGAGGCCAAGGAACTGCGTCGGCAGGCTAGGACGGAAGCCGTAACTCGCACCCCCTCGATCCGGTCGACGCTGAGGGTCACAAGAAATGGCCGCGTCTTGCGCAACAAGACTCTGATCGATTTTGGAGAGCAAGGCGTGCCCTTCGAGGAGTTGCCGAACGTCACGGCTCAACTACCGGCGAGTCCCAGGCCAATCACCGCCAGCGTGCGGAAGGTCGGCCGGAACGACCCCTGTCCGTGCGGGAGTGGCAGGAAATTCAAGAAGTGTTGCGGCGGCGCGCCCGGCGCTTGAACGACCATCGGAGTTCAGCATCCAACTGGGCGTGCTGTAGCCAGCGGTCCCAATCCGCGGATGTCTTCTCAGACGGTGGGCGGCATCAGCCGCGGAATCATTGTCGCAGAGGTCGTTGCCGAGGAACGCGGAGGGCGTATGCCGGTTTTTGCGGTGCGGAGCGTTGACGGGCAGCTTGGTCTCGTCGCAGCCCGGAACAGAGCGGACGCAGTGGAACGTCTCGACGAGTTCGCGAATTTCGAGGGTTGCCCGATGCGCGAGTTGCCGGAGTTGATGCTCCTGCTCGATATGAACGATGAGGGGCAGTTCACGTTGGAGCACCTGGGCGAGGAGATGGACGTCGCGATTCGCACGTTCGCCTACCCGCTCGTCGAGAAAGCGTTCGATAACGTGCTGGACCAGCAGGAAGCCGGACAGCGGGACGCGATCGACCAGAAGGAGCGAACGCCGACACAGAAGGCACTGATACGGAGGGCGGTGGAAGCGGAGCGCGATCGAGTCCAGCGGAAGCAAATGGCGGAACCTCTCACGGAGAGAGGCCGCGAGGTGAAGCGGCAGCTCGACCTTCCGACGTCACTTCTACGGAAGCAAGAGCGACGGGTAGCTCGCGCAGTTCTGAAGCGCGAGGAAGTGCCCAAAGACCCCAGGAAGCGGCACTAATGTCCGAGTGAACAGCGAATGTGACAACGTCCCTCCGCGGTAAAGGGCTCAGGCCATGGGGGTAAAGGTCGTCGTAGTCTCGGATGTCTCGGACAAAGGACACATCAATGACCCGAGTCACCAAGGCGGGTTACACCCAAGGCGTTCTCTGGGATCGGCGACCGTAGCAGGGCCGACGCCGTCAGCTCCCAAGGTCGGCCATCAGCTTTGACTTCCGCTCTTCCAGGGAGGCGACCTGCGTTCTCAACCGCTTCAGCTCCCTGTTGATGCGCGCCAGCTCCGTCTTCGCCTGCTGTTGCCTCAGGTAGTCCTCCCCGTGTTTCTTGTTGACCAGCGCTTCGACCTCTCGACGGAGGAGCCGCAGGAAGGGGTTTCCGTAGATCGAGTTGAGACGGTAGTGGAGCTTGCCAGCCCGGATCGCCTGGACGATCTCGTTCTGCGTCAGCCCGAAGTCCTTCCGCGCCGTCTTGTCGCTGAGCGTCGCGCCCTTGCGTTGCCAGTCGGAATCCAGATCGTCCATCGGTCCTCTCTCGGCTGTACGACTGTGCGTTGGCCATGTCAACCGCCGGAGGCGTCCGCTCTTCACCTTGAAGTCCGGACGGTGTACTCCTCA
This sequence comes from Acidobacteriota bacterium, assembly GCA_016190945.1. Lineage (GTDB taxonomy): Bacteria > Acidobacteriota > Vicinamibacteria > Vicinamibacterales > UBA2999 > JACPPO01. Next base: position 3,286 of record JACPPO010000051.1, read on the forward strand.
CCTCCGCTTCAGCGCCCGGGCGACGAGGTCATCCCACTCCGGCACGTGGTCGGCGACGAACTCCTGTGGGAAGACCCGCCGCTCTCGCCGGCTCCTGCCCTTGGCTTCCTTCCGGTCTTGCCGCTCAACCCAGGTTGACACGACGTCAGCGGCGGCCTCGGCCGGGAAGTCTTCCGCCCACCCGAGGAACTCGTCGCCTCCCGTGACGCGAATCCGGTAGAGCCCGAGCAGAATGCCCTTGCAGATTTCGAGCGCCTCCACTTCGAGCCCGAGCTCCATCTGGCGCTTCATGTCCGAGAGGAACGGCTCCACTGCCTCGTGGAGCAGCTCCCAGGCGGCCTCCGTTGGGGACGTGTAGCCTCCGTGGTGCCGTCCGGCTCGGCTCCCAAGGTCGTCGAGGTCCAGCGAACGCAGGGCGTCTTCCACATCATCGGCCACGGACTCGAACGCGACCTCACCGAGGAGGCCGCGCGCGATCTGTTCGGCCTCGGCACGAAGGTCCGCATGCGCCGCGAGCAGACGGTGCAGAACGGCCTGGGCCTCGCCGGGAGCGAGCCGCTCGAGAACCGAGGGCTTCTTAGGCGTTGCAGTCGTCCTGGATGCGCGCGGCGAATCCGCGCGCGAAAACCGACTTTGAGTCATTACGTCCTCTATCGAGGGTCACGCAGCAAGCCTATGCGCCATCCGTTCCTCAGGCGAGGCGAACCGCCTGGATGTCCCGCCGGTCGAACCGCCACACCTCGTCGTCCAGCCTCACCGTCACTTGCCACGGTTCGACCTTGAGAACGGAGCCGCGTCGAGCCCGGGACCAGGGATCGGCCCAGCCCGGCGCCGACCCGACGACGAGGTCGACCGGCACTCCGGCCTCCTGGGCTCCCTGAAGAGTCTCGTAAAGGGACGGCTCTCCCGGCAGGGCCCAGTCGACAGGAAACATTTCGTCGCGGAAACCCCAGCGGAGGCGGACACAGTGGTGGAGGACTCCGTAGTGGTAAAAAGCCCAGAGCGCCTTCACGTCGCTCTCCAACCGGCGGGTCAGTTTTCTCGTATCCGCCTCGGCGAGGTATCGCGCGACCTTCGCCGGGTCACCGAGAGGCCGGCTGATTCCCGTTGTGGATGAGATGAGCAGCTCAGGACTGATCTGCAGCGTCCGACCGCGCCGGTTGAGACGGCGGCTCTTCTGCGGCGGCTTGAGATCAACCAGCCGCCAGCGGTCCGGGTCGACACCCACGCCGTGCAGGGTTTCTCGGACGTGCAGCCCGATCAGGACGTCGAATTCCGCGAGGACGTCCACGACACCCGCAAGCTCGCCGCCGACGAACGTGCGAATCGAGCGTGTGCCGATGGCGACCAAGGCGATGGCGCCGGGCGCTTCGGTCTCCGGCACGGCACGGATAACAGCGCGGCGCAAGTGCGCACTCTCCTGGGCCTGGCGTTGCCGCTCCTCCGCCAGCACCGCATCCCGCTCCTCACGAAGCTTCAACCACTGGTCATGCCGGGCCTGCTGGATCAGGACAGGGCGCGCAAGCTTCCTCACAGCTCGTCGCATAACGCCGAGGTCAGGAGAGTTGCGGTCGAGCGTCAGACGTCCATCCCCGTCGAGCGCCACCAGCGTGCTCCGCCAGAAGCGCACACGGTCGGCCGCGAACGGGGAACGGTACCGGGTCATCCCGGCCAAGACTCCTTCCACCTGATCGACCCTCATAGGCCGGAGTCGCACGTCGAGCACGGCCGCCGCCTGCCGGTGGGCCGAGAAGCCGTAGAGGCTTCGGTCATGGAATGCCGCCGTGAGCTCGTTCTCGGTGAGCGCCACTTCGTCTCCCGGCTGAGCGGGCTCGAGTGGCGGCTCTGGCGGCTGGAAGCGCGGCGGCCGAAGACCAGCGTGCCACATCATCCGGTCCAACTCCGAAGACGAGAGATTCAGGCCCAAGCCGCCGCGTGGATCGCGAAAGACGGGTTCGCGCCCGTGCCAGGCCCTCTTGAGTGCCAGCACCATGTCGCCGCTTCGGGCGACCGCACCCGCCTCGGTCAGCCGTTCGGCAATCTGCTCAACGGTCATCGGTCTGCCCCGTTCGAGGAGCGCCACGACCATCAGGTGGAAGAGGGAGACTTCATCCCTGTCCAGCACGTCCTCAACGCACGGCACGGACGCCAGGCCGATCCGCTCGCAGTATCGGTTGCCAGTCGTGCCCAGGTCGCTGTCGGCGCCGCGGGTCATTTCGTCGCTCCATTCTTCGCACTGGGCACGGGAAGGTCCGGGATCAACCCGCGCCGCCTGGCCGCCTGCTGCACCTCCGGCGGCATCGTGCGGGCATCCACGATGAAGCCGTTGACCGAGATCATCCAGGCCAGGGGGTTCGACTCGAGCAGCGCCCGCCGGCAGAACGCTGGC
>JACPPO010000053.1 GCA_016190945.1 Acidobacteriota bacterium
GCCATCCAGGCTGACGCCCGCGTACGAGACGCCTGCGGCGGCGAGCGCGGCGGCCATAGGTTCGTCGAGGAGCACGCCGCTCGTCGACAGCATCGGCCGGAGACCGACCGTACGCGCATGCGCGGCCAGCTCCACAAGGTCTTGACGCAGCAGCGGCTCGCCACCGCTCAGGATCAGGACGCGGACCCCCGCCTCTGCCAGGGTCTCGATGAGCCGTCTGGCCTCGGCCGTCGTCAAATCGTCTGGTGAGGGGGTGGAGGTGGCGGCCGCGTAGCAGTGCGGACAGCGGAGGTTGCAGTGACGGCAGACATTCCAGACGACGACGGGCGGCGCTGGAGCACGCGCCGCGTAGCGCGCCGGAGCGCGCGCCGCGACTCGTTCAGGCGCGGCGTGCCCCAGCGCGACGTTGAGAAGCTCGGTGACCTCGAGCATGGCGTACCGTCAGTAGACGTCGGCACCGTCAGTAGACGTCGGCAGCCGTGTTGAAGACGTTGAACTTACCCGTAGGCGTGACGAGCCAGTCACCCTTGATCCGCGTCTTCTCCTTGAGCGTCTTGTCGTCGTAGACGATGAGCTCGCCCTCTTTGTCCCAGACAGACACCCAGACCTCGGTGCCCGCCTTGTTGTACTCGAAGTGGACCGCGCGCCCGCGCTCCGAGGCGGCAAAGCACCTGTCGATCTTCCCCTCCTTCTTCGAGTAGATGCAGATCTGGCGCGTGCCGTTCGGGTCGTTGGACAGCGGCGAGTCGAGCCACACCCAGGGCGACTTCGGATGCGTCTTGATGAAGAGACCTCCCGGCTCCCCGAGCGGTATGTCCCGCACGATCTTCCAGGCGTGCTGCGGCTTCTTGACCGGGTCGGCGCCGTACACGACCAGCTTACCCTCGCCGATGTGGACCGTCCCGTTCACCCAGCCGTACTCGGGATCCTCCCAGTTGGCGCCGCGGCCGGGATGAGGCCTCGCGCCGGTTTTGAATTTCGTGACCAGGGAGCCGTTCTTTACATCGACGACCACCATCTGCTCGCGCGTGTTGGCGGCGACCATGAAATATTGCTTCGTACGGTCCCAGCCACCGTCGTGGAGGAAGCGCTCTGCGGCGATCTTCTTGGTCACGGGGAAGTCCGGCTTCGAGTAGTCGACGAGCGCGACGTGCCCCGACTCCTTCAGGCTGACAACCCATAGGGGCGCGTAGGGGGAAGCGATGATGGAGGCGACGCGGACCTCTTTGAGCTCCTCGCCCGTGTCGTAGGCCGGCGTCGTGATGTCCACGACCTTTTTGGGCTCGAGCGTCTGCCCGTCGTAGACGACGTACTGCGGCGGCCAGTAGCAGCCCTCGATGAGCAGCTTGTCCTCGTACCCCTTGTACTTCGAGGAGTCGATGCTCCGGGCGTCGACGCATCCTTTCACCTGCGCGACGAGCGTGGGCGTCTCGGGCCACAGATCGATCATCGACACGCGGCCGTCGCGGCCGACAGCGTAGAAGTAGCGGCCGGTCGACGAGGACCGCAGGATGTGCACGGCAAACCCCGTGTCGATGACGCCCGCGAGCTGCTTGGTATCGCCGTCGACGACGGCGACCTTGCCGGCATCGCGCAGGATCACACCGAAGTAGTTGTCCCACTGACGTTTCGTAACCGGGGCCTTGGGCCGGCGAGCGACCGGCACGAGCAGCTTCCAGCTCTCGCGGATCTCCTCAAACGACACCGCTGGCGGCTCGGGCGCCGGCATGTGCAGGTACGACGCCATGAGCCTCATCTCCTGGGGCGTCAGGATCTTCTCCTTGCCCCAGGCCGGCATACCGCCCGGTGTTCCATTCGCGAGGATGGTCTCGATCGCGTTCCCGCCGAGTTCCGCCGAGCGTTTTGGCTCGATATTGGGTCCCGTCGCACCCTTGCGCAGCAACCCATGGCAACCGGCGCAGCGATCGAAATAGAGGTTCTTGGTGTGCTCGAACGCTTCCCCGGCCAACGCTGAAGAGGGTACCTGCTGCGCGGCCGCCACGCTCGGCGCTTTCGTACTCTCCGCTTCAGTCTTGGCGAGAACCTGCTGGGCGGGGGCTGCGCCTGACCGTTTCGTGCTCTCCAATTCGATATACGCGAGCACCTGCTGCGCTTCCGTGTCGTTCAGGTGCAGCGATTTCATCCGCGACTGCCCGCCCCGTCCTTCCACAAGCTTTCGAGCCTCGGCGTCGCTCTCCACCATCGCTCCAGAATCCATCAGCCATCGGACGAGCCACGACTGCTCCCGGCGTCTGTGAACATCGCGAAGGTCGGGACCCAGAAGCGATCCTTCACCGATGGTGTGGCAACTGACGCATTTCTTCCCGAAAATGCTCCCGCCTGCTGCGATTTCTTGTGTGGTAGCACCGGCCGCAGCGGACCCTTTGACGCCGCCGAGGGCCACCAGCCCCAAGAGCACCGCTAGCAAGGTGCCGAAACGCACGAGGCGAGGCGCACCGCACCGCACCACCACTGTATCCGTCGTCATACCGATCCTCCATTGCTCACACGACCAGCCCATGGCCGACCACCCGAGCAAGGCGCGAGCCAGGCGGCGGCCGCGCGAAAACCGTTGATATTCAAAGGATTCCGGGTCGCCGCGGGCGCGGACCTGGCTACCGGCGGTTTGCGGACGTATAGGGCCCTATACGGACGGGGCCTTACTTGTACGGATGGGGCTTTACTTGGTGCTGAACAACGGGTCGCTCGGTCCTTCAGGCCTGGGCGGCTCCTCTTCGTGTCCCTCTCCGGGTTCGCCGTCGGCCTCGATTTCGCCCTCGGCCGCGAGCCCGAGCCGCTTGAGGATCCGGTGGAGCGCGGCGCGCGTCATGTTCGCCTTGCGCGCCGCCGCGCTGATGTTGCCCTCGGCCTCGTGTATCAGGTGCTCGATGTACCGCCGCTGGAACCGCTCGACGGCGGACCGCTTTGCTTCTTCGTACGGAACCGAGTCCGCGCCCTCGGGCTGCCACTCAAGATCGTCGTCTTCGAGCGCAATGTCGATAGGGCTGACCTCGTCACCACGCGCCATCAATGCCGCGCGCTCGACGACGTTCTGGAGCTCCCGGACGTTTCCGGGCCAGTCGTGCGAGATGAGCAGCCGCAGGGCGCCAGGTGACAGCCGCTTGGCCACTTTTTCCGGGGACGTCAACCGATCGAGGAACAACTCGGCCAGCAGCGGGATGTCTTCGATCCGCTGGCGCAAGGGCGGCACGGCGATCCGCATGACCGAGAGACGATAGTAGAGGTCGCGCCGCAGCCTGTTCTCGCGAAGCAGGCGCCGGACCTCCTCGTTGGTCGTGGCAATCACGCGGGCGTCGACCTGGATGGGCGTCGCCGAGCCGAGCGGCAGAACCTCTCGCTCTTGAAGCGTGCGCAGGAGCTTGCCCTGCAGCCCGAGCGGCATCGAGGCGACTTCGTCGATGAGCAGCGTCCCTCCATCGGCCTCGAGGAAGAGTCCCTTTCGGTCCCGATCGGCGCCCGTGTACGCGCCCTTCTTGCAGCCGAAGAGCTCCGCTTCGGCAAGCGTCTCGGGCATTGCCGCCGCGTTGAACGCGACGAAGGGACGGCCCGCCCTCGGGCTCTCGGCGTGGATCGCCCGTGCCACGAGCTCCTTGCCCGTGCCGCTCTCGCCCCAGATGAGGACGGTGGCATTGGTCGGCGCCACCCGCCGAATCGCTTCGATGACGGGCTGCATGTGGCGGTCGCGGCTGTAGATGCCGTGAAAATCGTAGGTGCCGCGCAGCTCCGCCCGCAGCCGGGCGATCTCCTGCTGGTCTTGAATCTCGCTGAGCGCCCGCCTGGTGACCACCAGCAGCTCGTCGTTGTTGAAGGGCTTGGTGAGATAGTGGAACGCGCCGCGCCTCATCGCGTCGACGGCCGAGTCGATCGTGCCGTAGCCCGTGAACAGGATGACGTGAGCCTGGGGCCACCGCTCGCGCACGCAGTCGAGCAGCGACAGCCCATCGCGACCCGGCATGCGAATGTCGGAGAGCACCACGTCTGCGGGGTCGCGCTCGAGCAGCTCGAGCGCCTCTTCGGCCGAGTAGGCCACGGCAATCTCGGCCGGGAGCTTGCTCAAGACCAGCGCCACGCCGCGCGCCAGGTCACGCTTGTCGTCGACGACGAGGATACGTGCGATCATGACGACGATACCTCCGTAACATCCGCGCTGGCGTCGCTCGCGTCGAAGGCCGGGAGCGAGACGGTGAACGTACTGCCTCGCCCCGGAACGCTCTCGACCGCGAGCACCCCACCGTGGGCAGCGACGAGGTCGCGCGCCACGGTGAGGCCGAGGCCCGTTCCTTCGGCCTTCGTCGTGTGGAACGCCGTGAAGATCCGTTCCTGCTCCTCCGGCGCAATGCCGACGCCGGTGTCCGCCACGTCGATGCGCAGGCGGCCCTCCTCCGTTCGGTCAAGGCGGAACGTCAGCGTCCCCCCCTCAGGCATCGCCTCGATGGCGTTCAGTCCCAGGTTCACGAGCACCTGCCGGAGCTGGTCCGGGTCGCCGTGGACGCGTGCGCCGAACCCGTTGACGCCTTCGCGTTGGAGCTTGACCCGAGAGTCTTCCGCCTGGGGCGTAAGCGTCCGTTCGGCATCGGCGACGATCTCCGCGAGCAGGACCTCGCGGCGCTCGGGCGGCCGCTGCCGCGCGTATTCCAACAGATCGCGCACGATCTTCTTGCAAAGCTTGGCGTTCCTGAGGACCGTGCCGAGATGCTCGTGCAGCGGGTCCCCGGGCCGAACTCCGTCGAGCGCGTGTTGGGCGAAGAGCGCGATTGCGCCCAGCGGGTTGTTGAGCTCGTGGGCGAGAGCCGCGGCGAGCTTGCCCACAACGGCCATCCGTTCCTCCTGCATGCGCCATCTCTGCGTTTCCAGGCGCTCCGTCACATCGCGCGTCTCCATGACGACGCCCTGAAGCTCGCCGCGCGCGTCGTCGACGCGGGCGTAGCTCCCCTCATAGGAACGTCCGTGGGCCTGGAAGACCGGGTGCACCTCCGCCGGCTCCGGCACCGACAACGTGTTCAGAAGGTCCCGCCATGGCTCTGGGAGGCCAGCCGCTTGCAGCTCGCCGTTTGACGGCATGGGTTCAGGCCAGAAGCGCTGCGCCGCTCGGTTGCGCAGTTCGACCGTGCCGTTGGACCTGACGTAGACGACCGCATCAGACATGCAATCGATGATGGTCTGGAGCTTCTCGCGTTCCTCGAGAACCTGAGACCGAGCCGCGGCAAGGCGTTCCCGGTCGGCGTGAAGCACCCGCACGAGGCTGGCGACAATCAGGCCGCACACCACGACCGTCACCGCAATCGCCGTACCGGTGGCTGCCTGGAGCATCCAGTCCGCCGGCGGCGCGGCGCAGACGCCGCCGCCGTCCAGCAGGCACCGTGGCGGGAACACCCCAGTGACCTCGGCGACGCCGAGCGCGAGGACGAACAGAGCGATGCCCACCGCGGCGCGCCGCGGCCACGGCGGATCGAGAACTACGGCGGCAATGGTGGCGTGGAAAACGAAGAAGCCAGCGAACGGGTTCGAGAGCCCTCCAGCGTGGTGGACCAGCCAGGCGAGAATCGCGACGTCGACGGCGACCTGGCCCACCAGGGCGGATTGGGAACCAAAGAGCCGCGTTCCATAAACGCTCAGGACCGTGTTGAAGACGAAGAGAAGCGCCACCCCAGCCCACAGGTACGGGGCCGAGCTGGACTCCACGCGGGGGCCGTACCACGTCGCAAACGCGACGACGGCAACCGAGACGAGTACGGCCACCCATCGGAGGCCGAGGAGCCAACCGGCGAGCGCTTCCCGGACGGCGACGGCCCCACCCTCGCGGCGTGCCGGGGCCTCCAGACCTCGAGCCAGTGACGGGAGCACGCGTCCGAAAAGGTAGAAGGCGGCCAGGGCGGTGCTCACCAGGGCGATCGTGAGGTCACGGCCCATTTGCGCGAGGTTGCGGACCCCGAGCGAGTAACGCCAGAGCCAGAAGCGCTCGATGAGTTCGTAGCCGGCGAAGATGACGGCTGCCGACCCCAGCCAGACGAGCAAGGCCACTCCGAGGCGGCGCGCGAGGAGCGGCGCCGGGTCAATCGGTTCGCTGCCTTGCCTCTGCTGGTTCATTCTTTCCGCCTCTTGCCACATCGTAAGGATACACCGGCCGCCGTGCGTGGCCAGCCGTGTGGCGTACCCGAGTGGCAGGCTGGAGCCCCGGCAGCGCAGGCCCGTTGTCGGGCCGCGTGCCCGGCATTGGTGCACGGTTGCGGCGGTTGCAGGACTCGGCTCGCCTGCGGGCGGTGTAGCGCTCCAGCCGGAGGCCGCCTTCGCAGCCCTTCTCGTGGGCGCGTATTTCTACCTCACGTTGGCATTCGGCGTCGTCGTGTTCCTGGCGATCATGTGCGTGTCAAAAGGCGGCTGGCACACGTCGTTCAAGCGCGTGCCGGAGGCGATGGGCGCGTGCCTCCCTCTTACGGGGCTAGAAGTGCTCAAGGACCCCTTAACTGCGGGGCCCGGTCATCACACTCAGAACCCTGCGCCGATGTGCACCCCAACACCGACGGAGGTGAAGCTGGCGCCCCGACTGTCTTCCTGGAAGCGGACAGGTGCGACCAGCTCGGCGAACAACGTCGTGCCGCCGCCGACTTGCAGCAGGCCCTTGTTGAGGATCGGCGTAAAGCCCCACGACGGCTTGTTCACGTCGAAGGCGGCGCGGATGCCTGCACCCACGCCGCGACCCAGGCCGAACACAACACCAGGGTGGACTGTGAGATCGACGTGCAGCGGATCGTTCTGCGCGCCGGGCACGAGCTCAAGATCGAACGCAACGGTGTCAGACTTTCTTACCGTAATGCCCATCGGAAACCCGATGACGAAGTCCTCGGAGATGGTCGTGGTCTCTCCCTGCGCGTGCGTCACGAGCGGCAAGACGAACCCGACATGGCCGCCGAGGCGATTTTGCGCGGCCGCTGTGGACGGCTCCGCGGCGACCAACATGGCAGCGAGCGCGGTGAGCAGGACCAACGATGAGACGGGGCGGCAACCGAGTGTGTGCACGTGGCGTATCCTCTGTAGCGCGTTTTTCCTTGGGTGCGGCGCAGCCGCGCGAACGCACGCGCGGGCGCTTGGTGCCACGACGCCGACCGGACGCGTCATCGAGCAATTATAAACGTTGCCGGGGATCGGCGCCACAGACGCCTGGGTGGTCGCCCTCGACGATCAGCCGAGGTCGCGAGCTTTTCGTTCGCGGCTATCCGCCGCCTTGGCGGCTTCCTTCGTGGTCCCCTGCACCAGTGGAGCCTCCGTGCGAATCGTGGACTCTCGCCGCGCAACCTGGTTCACGTAGGCCACGGCCTCCAGGCGCGTGTGGACCTTGAGCTTGCTGAAAATATTCTGGATGTGGTTTCTCGCCGTCGCCTTGCTGATGAAGAGCTGGTCCGCGATGGCCGCCGTGCTCGCGCCTTCCCGCATCAGGCTGATGACCTGCAGCTCCCGCTGGCTCAGCTCCCCGATCGGGGTCAGAACCTCTTCGCTCGTCGTGAGCTTGAGTTTCGTCTGAGCCAGTTGCTGGCGGACGAGCAGCTCGATCTGGTGCGCCGCCGTCACGTCGCGGAAGAGATGGACGATCGTCGGCGGCAGGTGGTCGTCGCCCGACGTAGCGGCCACGCAGCTCACGTCAATCCACACCGGCTGTCCCGTCTTGGTCCGCGTGGCCATGTCGAAGTGCTCGACCAGGTCTCCGCCGTGCACCAGCGTCTTGATCGGACACGGCCAGCCACAGATTCGATTGCCTTTGGAGTCACACCCGCCGAACACCTCGCTGCAGGGCCGCCCGACGACCTGCTCCGCCGGATAGCCCATGATGGTTTCAGCGGCCCGGTTCCAGAACAAAATCTCCCCCCGCTCTCCGCTCACCCATACGCCATCCGCCGTATTCGCGAAAAGCTTGGAAACCCCCGCCAGCGAGTCCTTGAGCTGTGTGCCTCCCGGCCCGCTTGGCGCGGTCGCTTCATCAGGTTCCGGATTAGGTTCCGGCCGCTGCGCCGATTCCTCGTCGACAGGGCGCGCGACCGCTTCGCCCTCGCGAGCGCCGCCGTCATCCCGGCGGCCTGTCCGTCGAGCTTGTGCCGAACGTTGCGGTCCGCCGCGTGGATGCATCATCTGGCCCCAGTATATCTCGAATACCGCCGGACACCTCTGCACGGACAACTCAGGCGCACCCGCCCCTCCTCTCCTCCCCGAGAATCCTTCGCCAGCCCGCACCGCCTCACTGTTCCGCGTGGCCGCCCTTGAGCCCGAACAGGTGAACCGCGCTGTCCACGACATACTGCTCGGGCTGCGTCGCGAGCAAGCGCACGGCGTCTGCCGCGACAGCTTCCACAACGCGCCCGACGACGCCCTCCACGATCGCACGCTGTTCCGCATCGAGCATCGCGAGCTTTCGCCTCAGCCGAACAACCTCAGCACGTCCCACGCGAACGAAGTCCTCCTTGAGCGCCCGCGCGGCGGCGATTCCACTCATACGGCGGCTCTCCATGCTCAGTGCCTCTCCCGCGACTCGACGTGAAGCAACCGAAGTGCCCGTCCGATCCCGCCTGGCCAGGCACATTCCCGACTACGGGAGATTACGATCCGCGGTAGGGCCAGTAAATCCCGCGATCGGTTCAATTTACTGATGCACATGCACTACTCTCCTGGTCTCCTGGGCCTCAGACCCGGCCGGTCCACGCCCGGCCCCGATCTTTGCCGGAAAACTCGGATTTCACTTTCGGGCCGGTCAGCTGCCAACGTGGATCACCCCCGGGTTACTGGACCGCTATACGGATCCCAACGAGAATTTCGTACTCGTTGCGTGGCACGCACGATGCGCGCCTGGCACGCGACCCGCGAGCGTGCCGGAGCCGTATAGCGGTCCTAGGCACGCGCTAAGCGCGCCAAGAGAGACTGGCAACCAGTCGCGGGCTCTACTGGGATATCAAGGCGTAGAGCCCGTGACTGGTTCTATCCTGGGATCACGGCCAACGAAGAAAGGAACCTGCCTCGACTGGACCTCTCCGTCAGGACGACGCCGAGTGACGCGCAGGTGACCGGCATCAAGATTCAGAAGGTGCCAGAAGGTGAACGGCGCCGAACAGAAATAAGTCTCGAGGTGCCTGCGGCCGATTTAGCAGGTGGGCGCCCGTTGCCGCGCGGACGCAGACGGGGCGGTCGATGAGGTTCGCCATTCGACCGTGTTGCGAGGTGTACTCCATCTTGGAAACGATTGACTCTGGTAAGATTATCGCATTAGCGGGACGCGGCGAGGCCGCGGCGGGGAGTGTGCGTGGCACGGTGAGCTGGCGAAGCCCGCCTCGACAAAGCTTTGCGGCGGCGGCCCCCC
>JACPPO010000054.1 GCA_016190945.1 Acidobacteriota bacterium
CCGGAAGGCCGGAGTGGACCGAGGTGCGTCGCCGGACTTGCCCCGCTCGCGATGTTCTCGACAACGACCGTGAAGTTCCGGATGAGGTTGTCCGTGGCAAGCCACGCGGTGACGCGAGGGTGCGCCGACAGCGCGCCAACGAGCGTGCCGACGAGGGCATCGCTGTCGTCCAGCGGGGGCAGGGCCGTCGCGTCGCCCATCTCACACAGGGAGCGCTGTGCAGCCGGCGGCGGGACGGCGGCAGCCGGAGGCACGGACTCGGCGGCAGGCTGCTGATCCTGACGCCCCGCCAAAAAGTACCAGACGGCCGCGCCCCCGGCAAGAATCACCGCGGCGGCAATCAGCCACGGTACCGGCGAGCGCCGCTGCCGGACGTCAGGTGCCGGTGCCGGCGCTTTGTCGAGCTCATATTCCGACGGGTCGAGCATCAGCGTGTCTGTAGGAGAGAATACTCCTCTGATGGTTCCTGGCGCTGAACGGACTCACGGCGGCGATCTCGATCAGCGCGCCGCGATCACGGGCCCGTGTTCGGGGATTGGGTGCCTCCGGCGCGGCTATGATGAACCAGGAATGGTCATGGTGGCACAGGGTGCCGCGTGGTTGAAGCAATACGTGCCGCTCGACGGGCAGCAGGCGCTTGTCGCCCGCTGCCGTGCCATCATCGATGGCCCCGCCGGAGGCTACGTACCCACAGTGCGCGGCGGCGGCAAGATGCATGTCCGGATGGTGTGCCTGGGGCGCCACTGGAACCCTCTGACGTACCGGTACGAAGCGACGCGGGCCGACTATGACGGGTCGCCAGTCGCGCCGGTCCCCGAGGCGTTCGCGGCACTGGCCGCGCGGGTCGCGCAGGAGGCCGGATTCATCTTCCGGCCCGATATTTGCCTCATTAACTGGTACGGGCCGGACGGCCGGATGGGCCTCCATCAGGACAAAGACGAAGGTTCCGAGTCGATCAGCGCGGGGCTTCCGGTGGTGTCGATCTCGCTGGGCGATACCGCGCGGTTTCTGTTCGGGGGGGTACGGCGCCGCGATCCGGTGGACACTCTCCTGCTTGAATCGGGCGACGCCTTCGTCTTCGGCGGGCCGGCGCGTCTCCGCTATCACGGCGTATCGCGCATCATGCCTGGCACGGCGCCGCCGGCCCTCGGCCTCGAAGGCCGGTTCAACCTGACGTTCCGTCAGTTCTGAATGAGAGCAGGCCGCCAAGGCCCTGCACCGTGGTGAGCACTCCACGACGTGGCGAGGACCGACGCGCCGTCGCAGCCGTTCAGGAACCGCGACGTCCTCAGCCAATTGGCATCGGGATAGTAGGCGAAGATCACGCCGCCGCCGCGAATTGTGTCGATGACCTGGCGAGCCACTGCCTCGCGCAGCGCCGGGCAGCCCCAGCTCCGGCCGATGCGGCCCTGCATAGCGGCACGCGTCGCATCCACATACGGGGCGCCGTGCATCACAATCGCCCGCTCCCGCGCGTGGCCGTTGACGCCGGGTTCGAGGCCATCCAGACGCAGCGAGTAGCCTTTGTTCCCGACATAGGTATCAAGTGTTACAAACAGGCCGAGGCTTGTCTGAAGGCTGTTCATCGCGTCGGAAAAGCGCGTAGCCATGTTCTCGCCCGTATTGCGGCCGTGCGCGACGAGCTCCTTGAACAGGAGCCTGCCGACCTTGAGATCAAACACCCAGAGGCGCGGCTCAATCGACGGGCGGGAATAGTCGATCAGCGTCAGCGTCCGCGGCGCCGCGATGTCCCCGGCCGCTACGGCGCACCGAACGGCGCCAAGCGCCAGCCTCAATACCTTGATCGATACGCCACCGAGCTTGGCCTGGCCCAGATCGATGCGACCGACGCCACTCCGGATGGCGTCAGAAACACGCCGATTGACCGCCGACTTCGCCAGTGTTGCGGCCCTTGCCGCCGGTTCGGTCCGCCCGTTCCACGGAAGAGCGGCGAAACACAGCAGTGTGGCCACCAGCACGCTAATCAGCTTCTGACTCAAGTTGCAAACCTCTTGGGAACCCTGACGATGAAGGTTGATGATACGGGGAGGGCCGCGCGCCTTCAAGCCCAACCATTTGGAAACGAGGACTGATGAACGCTGAGCGTTACTGCGTCGTCCTTCAGACGCTGCGTCAGCCGCCGCTGGTTTCAGTCGGATGAACATGATTGACGCCGGCGCCGAGCAGGCCGCCTACGCAGGATTCCTAAAGACCTATCCCGAGTACGAACGCACGCGCGTGGTGGACGCGCTGCGGACGTCGGAATACCGGCGCCTTGATGCACAACGGCACGTGTACCTCGATTACACGGGCGGCGGACTTTACGCGGAGTCGCAAGTCCGCGAACATGCCGAACTGCTGAACCACGGCGTGTTCGGCAACCCGCACTCTGCGAGTGTCACTTCGTCCGGGATGACGAGCCTGGTCGAGCGGGCCCGGCGAGCCGTGTTGACGTGGTTCAACGCCGGGAACGACTACACGGGCGTCTTCACGCAGAACGCGACCGCCGCGCTCAAGCAGGTGGGCGAGTCGTATCCGTTCGCCCCAGGCGGCTGCTACCTGCTGACGTTCGACAACCACAACTCCGTGAACGGCATCCGTGAGTTCGCGCGCGCGAAGGGTGCCTCGGTGGTGTACGCGCCGATCACGACGCCCGAGCTGCGGATCGATCGCGCGCGTCTCAGCGAGCTGTTCGCCCAAGGCAATCCGTCGGCGGACAACCTGTTCGCGTATCCCGCGCAATCGAATTTTTCCGGGGTCACGCATCCGCTCGATCTGGTGGACGAGGCCCACGCCGCGGGGTGGGATGTCCTGCTCGATGCGGCCGCATACGTTCCCGCGAACCGGCTCGACCTGCGCGCCGAGAAGGCCGACTTCGTCAGCGTCTCGTTCTACAAGATGTTCGGGTATCCAACCGGGATCGGCTGCCTGCTGGTGCGCAACGCGGCGCTTCCGAAGCTGCGGCGTCCCTGGTTCGCGGGCGGCACCGTGAACTTCGCCACGGTGCAGGGCCGGCGCCATATCCTCGCGCCGGGTGAGGCGGGCTTCGAGGACGGTACCTTGAACTACCTCGCGATTCCGGCGGTGGAGATCGGCCTGCGGCACCTGGCAGCAGTCGGTATTGAGACAATCCAGACGCGCGTCCGTTGCCTGACCGGCTGGCTGTTGAAGCAGCTGCTCGATCTGCGACACACCAACGGGCCGTCACGTGGCGCGCATCTACGGGCCGGTGACGACGGCGGCGCGTGGCGGCACCGTGACGATGAATTTCTACGACGCGGACGGACGCCTGCTCGATTACCGGCGAGTAGAGGAACTGGCCAGCCAGGAGCGCATCTCGCTGCGCACCGGCTGCTTCTGTAATCCCGGGGCCGGCGAGGCGGCCGAAGGGCTCACCGAAGAAGACATGGCGGCGGCGATGGCTGAGACGGCCGACATGACCCTGCCGCGGTTTCTGCAGATCATCACGCACCGCGGCGGCAAGAGCGCGGGTGCGGTACGCGCCTCGCTCGGCCTGGCGAGCAATTTCGCGGATGTCCACCGGTTTGTGCGGTTTGCCGCCGGACTCCGCGACCAGACGCGGATGACCGTGGGCGAAGTGACCTTTGACATCGAATCGTGTCGCGCAATCCGCGACGGTAGTTAGCGGTAGGCAGTCATCCACTCCCCGCCATGCCGCGAGCTTCGCCGTACGGAACATGGGCGTCGCCGCTTTCCGCCACCGAAGTGGCTGCCGGCCAACTGCAGCTGGGCGCCGTGGCGCTCGATGGCGACGACATTTACTGGTTGGAGGGACGCCCGCGAGAGGGAGGACGCTACGGGCTGATGAGACGCACGCCGGACGGCAGGACCGCGGAAGTCACGCCGCCAGACATCAACGTCCGCTCGCGCGTGCACGAGTATGGCGGCGCCGCCTACGTGGTTTCACGTGGTGTGGTGTATTGCTCGAACTTTGCCGATCAGCGTGTCTACCGCGTCGGCGGGTCCACCAAGCAAGACCCGGCCCTCGCGCGCCCCGAGCCGATTACCCCTGCCGGCGCGTGGTTCTACGCCGACTTTGAGATCGACGCGCGGCGCCAGCGTCTGATCTGCGTGCGTGAGGACCATACGCACGAAGAACGCGAGCCGATCAACACGCTCGTCACGATTCCCCTTGCGGGTGCGCTGAGTGCGGGAGAAGTATTCGCTTCAGGGGCAGACTTCTATTCCACGCCTCGCCTGAGTCCCGATGGCTGCAAGCTGGCGTGGCTGTCGTGGCGTCATCCCTTGATGCCGTGGGACGGCACGGCGCTCTGGGTTGCGCAGGTCGGCGCGTCGGGAGCGCTCGAGGAGCCCGTGCACGTCGCGGGCGGACCGGACGAATCGATCTATCAGCCCGGATGGTCGGCGGATGGCACCCTCTATTTCGTCAGCGATCGAGACGGGTGGTGGCGGCTGTATCGTGCCGGTCGCGCCAGGTCGGCAGGGCCGAAGCCGCTCTACACCATCGAGACCGTCCTGCGTAAGCCACTGGCGGAGGCCGAATTCGGGCGGCCGCAGTGGGTGTTGGGGACATCAACCTGGGCGTTTGCGGATCCCTCGCGCCTCGTGGCGTCGTACACGCGCGCGGGGATGTGGCACCTCGCCACGATCGACGCACAGAGCGGCACGCTCATCGACATCGCCACGCACCTGCAGCCGCACGACTGGATTGCGGCGAGCGCCACGCACACCGTCTTCGTTGCCGGATCGGCGACGACGCCCGACGCGGTGAGCCGGTTCGAGTTTGCCTCGGGCGCCGTGGAAACGCTCCGTGCCGGCTCGTCAGTGCGGCTCGACACCGGCTACATCTCGGTGGCGGAGGCTATCGAGTTCCCGACGGCCGCTGGGCGAACGGCACACGCCTTCTACTATCCGCCGCGCAACAAGGACTTCGCCGCACCCGCCGGTGAGAGGCCGCCGCTCATGGTCATCAGCCACGGCGGTCCGACATCGGCGGCGCGGCCGACGCTGGATCTGCAGATCCAGTACTGGACGAGCCGCGGGTTCGCGGTCGCGGACATAAATTACGGCGGCAGCTCGGGGTATGGCCGCGCCTACCGCCGGCGGCTGAACGGACAATGGGGGATCGTCGACGTCGCCGATGTGATTCACGCCGCGCGGTTCCTGGCCGCGCAGGGGATGGCCGATGGCGAGCGGGCCGTCATCCGCGGCGGGAGCGCCGGAGGCTACACGACGCTGGCCGCGTTGACCTTTCATCCCGAGGTGTTCAAGGCGGGCGCGAGCTACTACGGCGTCAGCGACCTCGAGGCGCTCGAGCTCGATACGCATAAGTTCGAGTCACGCTACTCACACAGCTTGGTGGGTCCGTACCCGGCGGCAAAGGATATCTACCGCGCCCGCTCTCCGATTCACGCGATCGACAGGCTCGCGTGCCCCCTCATCCTCTTCCAGGGCCTTGAAGACAAGGTCGTCCCGCCGAACCAGTCGCAGATGATGGCCGATGCCGTGCGGGCCAAAGGCCTGCCTGTCGCCTATCTCGCCTTCGAAGGGGAGCAGCACGGATTTCGAAAAGCCGAAACGATCATCCGGAGCCTCGAAGCGGAGCTGTATTTCTACGGCGCCGTGTTCGGCTTCAAGCCTGCCGATCCGATAGCGCCGGTCCGCATCGGCAATCTGTGACGCTAGGGCGGCGACGGCATCACCGTCGCCAGGTTCACTGCGTGATAGCGTACGGACCCAAAGCGAACATCAGCGACGATATGGCGCCGAATACGCACAGGGCTGCCGCACCGCTGAGGCGCTGCAGGTGTCGGGGGCGCGCGCGATCCCGCCAGAGATACACGGCACGTTCCAGCAGAAGAACGGCCGCAAGGCCGGCGGGTCGCCTCCAGTCGCGAGCGGAAACATTCATGCCGGCCATGACGATCCGTCCGCCGCCCGTGAGGGCAACCAGGACGCTGAACGCCGCGAGCGCCGCAGCCGCTCCCGCCAGTACGCGTGAGCCAGCCGCGAACCGCGCGGTGTTGTCCTGTTCCGCGGCTACCGTCCTCCGAGTTCGGCGACGCTCATGCTGTTCTCCTTCGATGAGGCCGGTGGTATCCTTCTCCGAGTGCGCCGCAGTTTCAAATCCGGGGGATAATTCGTCGCTGGGAATTACCATGCGCAGACAGCCTCTTGTCTTGCTCGGCGCGGTTGTCGTTCTCGTCGCGGCCTCTGTGGCGGCCGAGGAGCGGATCGACCACGACATCTTCTGGAAGATCCGCCAGGAAGGGACGACAAACTCGAAGATCTTGCAGACGCTGCACGTGCTCACCGACGTGTACGGCCCGCGGCTCACGGGCTCGCCCAACCTGAAGGCGGCGGGCGAGTGGGCGATCGAGCAGATGCACGCGTGGGGGCTGAAACAGGGACGCTTGGAGCCCTGGGACTTCGGCCGTGTGGGATGGACCAACGAGCGGCTGGCGGCGCACATCGTGTCGCCCGTGACGGACGCGCTGGTGGCGGAAGTGCTGGCGTGGACCCCGGGCACGAACGGCGTCGTGAGAGCGCAGGCGCTGCCGATGACGCTGCCACAGCGTCCGACGCGCGAGACGCTCGCGGCCCACCTGGAGCAGCTGAGAGATGTCGTCAAGGGCAAGATGGTTCTCGTCGGCGTACCGCAACGGGTGCTCGTCACGTTCAATCCGCCGGCGCTGCGGCGTGACGATGCGGATGTGCTGACGCAGTTGAACGCGGCGCCCCCAGGGCCGCCGCAGCAGCCTCAGCGAGCGTCACCGCCGCTGACGAACAATCAGATCCAGGAGCAGCTGAATCAGTTTCTGGTCGCGAGCGGCGCCCTGGTGCGAATTAACGACGCGGGCCGCGACCACGGCCAGATCCGGGCGTTCAGCAATGCCACCTACGACGTGGCGAAGGCGCCGCCCACCGTCGTGATGCGGAACGAAGACTACGGCCGCATCTGGCGCCTGCTCGCCGACGGGCGCGGCGTCGAGCTCGAGTTCGACATCGTCAACCGCACGCATCCTGACGGGCGAACCGGCTACAACGTCATCGCCGAGATCCCCGGCGCCGACAAGGCCGACGAGGTCGTGATGCTTGGCGGGCACCTCGATTCGTGGCACGCAGGCACTGGCGCCACCGACAATGCGGTCGGATGCGCGGTGATGATGGAAGCGGCGCGGATCCTGGCGGCGACCGGCGCGAAGCCGCGACGCACGATCCGCGTGGCCCTCTGGAGCGGCGAAGAGCAGGGACTCCTGGGTTCGCAGGCGTACATCAGGGAGCATTTCGGCACCGCGGAGCAGCCGAAGCCAGCCTTCGCCACGTTCGCCGGCTACTTCAACATCGACAATGGCACCGGGCGTGCACGCGGGATGACCGTCTTCGGCCCGCCGGCCGCGGGCGCCATTCTGAGCGAGGCCCTCGCGCCCTTCAAAGACCTCGGCATCCTTGGGGCCACCACGACACGGAGCCGCCGGCGCGGAGGCACGGATCACACGTCGTTCAACGAGGCTGGGCTGCCTGGGATCCTCGTGTTTCAGGACCCCATTCAATATCAGTCCTACACTTGGCACACCAACCTCGACACTTACGAGCGGATCGTTGAAGATGATGTGAAGAAGTCGGCGATTGCCATTGCGGGCGCTGTGTACCACCTTGCGATGCGCGACGAGCCGCTGCCGCGGTTTACGGCGGACGACATGCCGCCTCGTCCGGATCCGCCGCAGCAACAACAGCAGACGCCAGGGCAGCAGCCGCCGTCGCCGCCGGCAACCGGGACAGTCAATCCATGAAGGGGATGAACAGATGGTGAATCGCGTATGGGCTATTGCGGTGGTGACAGCCGCCGTCTCGATAACCGGGACGACGTCGGCGCAACCTCGGGCGCCTCAAGGGCCGACAGTGCAGGTGTACAAGACGCCGACTTGAGGCTGTTGCGGCAACTGGGTGAAGCACCTAGAGGCCGGCGGATTTGCCACGCGTGTCGTGGACATCGAGAATCTCAGCGAGGTCAAGGCCAAACACAATATTCCAGGCCCTGCACGGTCATGTCACACGGCTACCGTGGACGGTTATGTGCTCGAAGGACATGTGCCGGCCGCCGACGTGCGTCGGCTGCTCGAGGAGCGTCCGGAGGTGCTCGGCCTCGCGGTGCCCGGTATGCCGGTCGGGTCGCCCGGCATGGAGGTCCCGAACGTCAAGGCGAGTCCGTATAACGTGATGTCGTTCGATCGCCGCGGTGAGCTGAGGGTCTATTCGTCTCACTGAGTGGCGCCTTCGCCAATCCGCCCGACGGCGCCGTCCTGCTGTTCGGCGGGTTGTCGCCGACGATCGCCGAGCGTTTTGCTGAAAACGATCCGTACGTGACGAACGGGCCGGTGAAGAAGTGGCGCGTGCGGGAACCGACGACGGTTCTTGGACCCGACGCCGAGGTGCCGTTGCCGGACCCATTGTAAGACCTGGCGTCGCACGCCTCAATACTCGAGCATCGCTGCGCGATCGTCTGAGGTGCGGTCGGGCGTGGTCGCACCTGCCGATGCCCCGGGCGCCTCGTCGTTGAGAGTCCCTCCGGAGCACGCGCCGGCCATCGCGCCAGCGCGACACGCACGAATCCGTTAAGGCGCATGCGGATCACCAGATCAAGAAGTAGCTAGGCGCGATGCCGCCGCCGCTCTTATCCGAACACCGAAACCGCTGTGCTAGCATCCGGCGCGGAAGGAGACGCAGATGCCCGCAGTATCGCTTCTGGCCACATTGGTGGCTACGGTTCTCGGATTCGTCCTCGGCGCGCTGTGGTACGGCCCGCTGTTCGGCAAGAGATGGATGACGGCGGTCGGGATGACGATGGAGCAGATCAGGCAGGAGTGCAACCCCGCGATGACCTATGGCGCCACGTTCGTGCTCGGCCTGGTCGCGTCCTACGTGTTCGGCCTGTACCTAGGCCCGAATCCGGGACGCGCATTTTCGATTGTCGCCGGCGCTGCCGCCGGCCTCTGCTGGGTGGCCACGGCGCTCGCGACCAACTACCTGTTCGAAGGAAGGCCCGCCGTGCTGATCGCCATCAACGGCGGGTATCATGCTGTTCGGTTTACCTTTATCGGGCTGGCCTTCGGGTTGTTGGGGTAGGTGGAGCGGTTCACCAGGTTCAGGAGGTTCAATAGGTTCAACGGGTCTTGTTCAGGGGGTTCACGGGGTTCAGCGTCGCGTTCGTCAAGCGGAGCCGTCGGGGGGCTGTGATGTCTGAAGGTAGGCGATGAGTCCAGCAAGAGCTTTCGAAGCGCGGATTGAGAGGCGGTGGAGCGGAAGTAACTGGTCTCGCGTAAAGTAGCCTCGGTCGCATCCGTCGCGGAGCGCATCCTGAATTTCGCGCGCAGTTCGCCGTTCGCGATCCTGAGGGATTGAACGAACTGGCCCGGAAGGTACCGGCCGAACCCTTCGGCAATGTTCCGCGGCGCAGATGCGCCGGCGCGGCGAAGTTGGTCGCACAATTCACGATCGCGAACGATCGGACCGCTCTGAACAAGAGCGTAGATGGCCAGCTTCAAGTCCGTAGCCAGTTGCCAGACGATCAAATCCTCATGGGAGCGCGCACCGGCCACCAATTACACTGCGGCGCCGATGCCGACACCATGAAACCGGCGAACGCAGGATTTGCCGAACCTTTTGAACCAGGCCTTTTGAACCCATTGAACTTCTTGCACCCTTCGAACCAGCCAAGGGTTGCAAGGTACGATAGCGGGGGTTAAAGCTCGGTAAACAAAGGGCATTCCGCGCGACGGCGCCAGCATGTATGATCGAAGTTACCGCGGACTGTTTCACACCGGAGACACTGTTGTTCGACGCCATTTTCCAGGCACTCTTCAGCTACCGGCCGGTCGTCTTCCAGCAGGGCGAATTCCGCTTCGACATCAGCACCGGGTCGCTGGTCGCCGCGGCGCTGGCGGGAGCGGTCATGGTGGCGGCGATCGTCACCTACCGGGGTGTCCGCGCCCAGGGCCGGCTGCGCGATCGTATTGTGCTGGCCGCGCTGCGTATGGTGGCGCTGGCGCTCGTGCTGTTTTGCCTCTTCCGGCCGACGCTCGTCGTCCGCGCGGCGGTTCCGCAGCAGAACGTCGTGGCGGTGCTCCTGGACGACTCCCGCAGCATGCAGATTCCGGACTGGGCGGGGCAGGCGCGCGGCTCGTTTCTCAAGCAGCAATTCAGCGCCCCCGACAGTCCGTTGATGAACGCGCTGTCGGATCGGTTCCTGGTCCGCGTGTTCCGGTTTTCGTCGACGGCCGGACGCCTCGAGTCGGCAAACGCGCTCACGTTCAGCGGATCGCAGACGCGGCTCGGCGCTGCGCTTGACGGCGCGCGTGAGGAGCTTGCCGGCCTGCCCGTGTCGGGCATCGTGCTCGTGTCCGATGGCGCCGATACCAGCGACGCGTCGCTGGCGGATGCGCTGCTCGGGATGAAGGCCGAGAAGCTTCCCGTCTATACCGTTGGCGTCGGCAGCCCACAGATGCCGCGCGACATCCAGATTGATCGCGTCAGCACGCCGCGCACCGTCCTCAAGGATGCCTCGCTCCTCGTGGATGTGGTCGTCACGCAGACCGGGTACGCGGGCCGGACGGTCACCGTCGACGTCGAAGACGAGGGACGCATCGTCGGCTCCGAGCAGGTGCAGCTGCCAGCGGACGGCAGCCCGGCGACCGCCCGGGTTCGCGCAACGGCATCGGAGGCCGGTCCGCGCGTGTTCAAGTTCCGCGTGGCGCCGCTCCCCGACGAGGTGGTGCCCCAGAACAACGTGCGCGAGACGCTTATCAACGTCCGTGACACGCGCGAAAAGATTCTCTATTTCGAGGGTGAACCGCGGTTCGAGATGAAATTCCTCCGCCGCGCCGTCACCGACGACAAGAACCTCTCGGTCGTGTCGCTGCAGCGGACGGCTGACAACAAGTTCATGCGCCTCGGTGTCGAGAGCGCGGAGGAGCTGGAAGGCGGCTTTCCGAAGACGCGCGAGGAGCTGTTCTCGTATCGGGCGCTGGTCCTCGGCAGCATCGAGGCCGCGGCGTTCACGGGCGATCAGCTCCAGATGATTGCAGACTTCGTCGACCGCCGCGGCGGTGGGCTGCTGATGATCGGCGGCGCGCGGTCGTTGGGCGAAGGCGGCTACGGCGGCACGCCCGTCGCCGACGCGCTGCCGCTCGTGATCGATCCGCGCACCCGCGCTTCCGAACCGGCGGACCTGGCGCGACTGCAGATCGTACCCACGCGCGCCGGCCAGATCCATGCCTCGACGCAGATTGCGGCCAGCGAAACCGCGTCCGCCGCCCGCTGGCGCGACTTGCCGCAGGTCACCAGCGTGAACGCGCCCCTGGTCCCCAAACCGGCGGCCACCGTCCTCCTGGAGGGGACCGACGAGCGCGGACGTTCGCAGCCGGTCCTGACTTGGCACCAGTACGGCCGCGGCAAAGCGGTCGCGCTCACGCTGCAGGACACGTGGCAGTGGCAGATGCACGCGAGTATTCCGCTCGAGGATCAGACCCACGAGAACTTCTGGCGCCAGATATTACGATGGCTCGTCGACGGTGTTCCAGGCGTCGTGGAGGCGCGCACCGCCGCCGAGCGCGTGGAGCCCGGCGAGGCGGTCACCGTGGAGGCGGCGGTCGTGGACAAGACGTACGTCGAGCTGAACGACGCGAGCGTCACCGCGCGCGTGACCCAGCCGAACGGCGCCGTCATGGACGTCCCCCTCGAGTGGACCGGGGAACGCGACGGGTTCTATCGCGGGAGGTTCGTCAGCGGCGAAGCCGGGACCTACGAGGTGGCCGTTGATTCCTCGCGCGCGTCGGCCATCGTCGGCAGCGGCGTCGCCTTCGTGCGCGCAGGTCCGAGCGACGCGGAGTTCTTCGACCCGACGATGCACGAGGGGCCGCTGCGGCGGATTGCCGACGAGACCGGCGGACGCTTCTACACGCCCGACACGACCACAGGCCTGGCGGAGGACGTTCGCTACGCAGGCCGCGGCGTGACCTCGGTTGAAGAACGCGAGCTCTGGAATATGCCGATCATCCTGGTCGCGCTGATGGGTCTGGTGTGCGCCGAGTGGGGGTACCGCCGCGCGGTGGGGCTCTCCTGATGCTCGGAGCGTTTCTCTTGATCGTTGTCGGCCTTGCAGGCGACCCCGAGCACGCCGAGTTGTTCCACAAGTGGGGCTTGGCGCTCGCGGAGGCGTCGGAGAAGGTGGGCGTCGCGCGCGATCGGCTGGTCTACCTCGGGGAGGCGAAAGAGGAAGGCGCTCGCGTGAATGGCCGCGCCACCCGCGAGGAGATCGACAAGGCCCTGTCGGGGTTCGCCAAGGCCGCGGCGCCGGACGACGTGGTGTACGTCGTCCTGGTGGGCCATGGGAGCCACGATGGCCGCACGGCCCGATTCAATCTGCCCGGCCCGGACATGACGCCTGCCGACTTCAATACGCTGCTGCGCAAGCTGCCCGCGCGCAACGTCGTGTTCGTGAATACGTCGAGCTCCAGCGGCCCGTTCGTCGAAGAGTTGTCGGCCCCGGGGCGCACCATCATCACGGCGACCCGTACCGGAGCCGAGCGGTTCACCACGCTCTTTGGCGGTTATTTTGTAGAGGCGTTTTCGAGCGAGGCGGCCGACGCCGACAAGAACCAGCGCGTCAGCATGCTCGAGGCGTTTCAGTACGCGAGAGGCGAGGTCGCGCGCGCCTACGAGCGCGAAGGCTTGCTGGTCACCGAGCACGCGCTCCTCGATGACAACGGCGACAAGAAGGGAAGCCAGAACCCGACGCCGACCGGTGCCGAGGGCAGGCTTGCCGCGGCGCTCTCGCTCGGCTCGGCCGCCGATGCCGCGCCGCTGCCAGAGGATCCCA
>JACPPO010000050.1 GCA_016190945.1 Acidobacteriota bacterium
CCAGCGAGCGCTCGTGCACCTTGCGCTCCAGGTCGAGGTTGATGCGCTTGATCTCCTCCGAGTGCTTGCGCTCGTCGAACAGGCGGTCCATGTACAGCTTGTAGGAGTAGTAGATGAGCACGCAGAACGGCAGGGCCAGCACGAGGCTGACGATGCCGAGCTTCTGGATGAAGTAGGCGATGGCCAGCGCGATCGAGCCCCCCGCGAAATGGCTGGGAGCGGACCACAGGAAGTTCTCGCGCCACACGCGCAGCAGGGGCGCGCGGTTGTACAGGGCGACCGCCAGCGCAATCGAAATCGTGTTGACCGTGTAGTAGACGAGCAGCGAGGCGAGCAGCGCCACGATGCTGGCGCTCGAGGTGATGTCGGAGTGGCGGCGTGCCAGCATCTCGTAGCAGGTCGCCGCCAGCCAGGTGGTGTAGGCGAAGGTGGCGATGTTGAAAAGGGAGCGGTAGAAGCGCATCCGGCGCTGGGTGGTGAACAGGCCGGCCAGCAGCGCCACCTCGGAGACCAGCACCGCCTCCGGCACCCCGAGGGCGAGCACCGCCGTGAAGACCAGGGGGTGCGACACCACCAGCTCGATCTTGGTGTCCAGGCTGTACCCCATCGAGATGGTGCGCGGCCCCACGAGCGCGCTGATGATCAGGAGGACCGCCAGCTCGTGGGTGAACGCCAGGGAGGGCGAGGAGACGCACAGGACGAGCGTCACGCCGCCCACGGCGTACGAGGCGAGGATGTAGAGCCGCAGCAGGGGGCTCAGCTGGCCCCAGTCGCCGCCCAGCAGGCGGCCGAGCAGCGTGCGGGACGGCTTGGCTTCGGCGCTCATCAACGCTCTCGCTTCAGCTGCGCTCCGGAGAACGGGGGTTGATCCCGTACCTCTTCAGCTTGCTGTACAGGCTGCTGCGGTTGATCCCCAGCACGGAGGCGGTGAGCTTCTTGTTCCAGTTGCACTCCGCGAGCTTCTTGAGGATGTACAGCCGCTCGTGCTCGTAGAGCGACAGGCCGACGTCGCTGCGCGGCTGCAGGTTCTTGCGCAGGTTCACCGGCAGGTCGTCGACCCCGATGAGCTCGTTCTTGGCGAGCACGATGGTGCGCTCGAGCACGTTTTCGAGCTCGCGGATGTTGCCGGGCCAGGAGTAGCGGCTGAGGGCCTCCATGGCCTCCGGCGTGAAGCCGCGCACGGGCTTGCCCACCTTCTGGGCGAAGCGCTCCACGAACTGCATGCTCAGCAGCGGGATGTCCTCCACCCGCTCGCGCAGGGGCGGCAGGTTGATGGGGATGACGTTGAGGCGGTAGTACAGATCGTTGCGGAACAGCCCCTTCTCCATGCTCTCGACCAGGTTCTTGTTGGTGGCGGCGATGACCCGCACGTCCACCTCGATGGTCTTCTCCCCCCCCACGCGCTCGAACCTGCGCTCCTGGAGGAAGCGCAAGAGCATGAGCTGGGTGGCGGGGCTGATGTCGCCGATCTCGTCCAGGAACACGGTGCCGCCGTCGGCCAGCTCGAAGCGCCCCTTCTTCTGGCTGATGGCGCCGGTGAAGGCCCCCTTCTCGTGCCCGAACAGCTCGCTGTTGAGCAGGCTCTCCGTGTAGACGGTGCAGTTGGTCTCGATGAACGGCTTTTCGCGGCGGGTGCTGTTGTAATGGATGGTGCGCGCCACCAGACCCTTGCCGGTGCCGCTCTCCCCCAGGATGAGCACGGTGGAGTCGGTGCGCGTGATCTCCATCAAGAGCTCGTAGATCTGCCGCATGCGGGGCGACTTGCCGAGGAAGTTGCTGAGCGCGTACTTGGCCTCGAGGTCCTTGCGCAGCTCGACGTTCTGCTTCTTCTGCTCCTGCAGGGCCTCCACGGTGCGCCTGCGCTCCTCCCCCAGGCGCCGCAGTTCGATGGCCTTGCCCACGAGATGCAGCAGCTCCTCGCGCGCCACCGGCTTGAGGACGTAGTCGTGCGCCCCCTTCTTGAGTGCCGCCACGGAGGACTCCACGCTCGGCTGGCCGGTGATGATCACCACCAGGGTCTCCGGGCTGATCCGCTTCGTGGCTTCGAGGATCTCGAGCCCCCCGACCGGGTCCATGGCCAGGTCGGCGAGCACGAGGTCGAAGACCTCGGAGCGCACCTTCGCGATCGCGGCGTCTCCTCGGTTCACGCTCGTGACCTGGTATCCCTCCTGGGCGAGAATGGTCCCGAACAGCCTGAGGATCTGGGGGTCGTCGTCCGCCAGCAGGATGTGCGAAGCTCTGGACTGTGTCACGGTGCCTTCTCCTGGGCGCGCGTTCGGGTCTGAGGG
>JACPPO010000052.1 GCA_016190945.1 Acidobacteriota bacterium
CACCGCTGCGGGCCAGCCAGCCGCACAAGTGCCGCGGGAGATTTCCTCCGGCCCTCCAGCGGAGCAACGTTCGCGCATGGAACGGCGCCCCTCCATCGATCTGGCATCGGCCGCCAGCCTCTGCACTGACCTCTCGCGCGTAACCGGCGAGGCACCGCGTGTGCGACCAGACCGGAAGTGCAGGCTGAGGAATCCTTTCCCGGCCTCGCGCCCTCATCAGTCTGCGTGGTTACGCGCCAGCGTTGGCGCGTAACCACGCAGATCCGCCGTTTGGCCGACGGTTTCGACCATGCCCTTCGCGCGTAACCACGCCGGGAGGGCCGGTGGGATTCCGGCTACAATCGCCATCGACTCTGGAGATCCGACCGCCCACGAGGATGCGAGGTCGCCGCGGGTTACGCGCGGGCTGGCGGTCTACTAACAAGTTGGGCAGGCGGCGGACGGGGTAGATACTTCAGCGGGCGATACGCCTGGTTCGCCATCATTCAGCTCTTCGAAAGGGGGGACACCATGTGGAAGAACAATCGTCGGATGCCGCTCGCGCCGGGAACACTCCTGTTGGTCGGATTCACTCTTATGGTCCCGAAGGAGACGGTTGCGCAAGGGCAAAGTCCTTTTTGGCGGGTCCAAGCGCTGGAGCAGGCCGTCGCAAGCCTCCAAAGTCAGATCGTGGCGCTTCAGGACGTTATCAACACTGAAACGGCAGCGCGCCAGGCGGCCGATGGGGCGCTGCAGAACGCTGTGAACCTCGAGACGGCGGCCCGCCAAGACGCCGACGCAGCGCTGCAGGCAGCCATCGGCGCTGGCGGCGCTGGCGTCAGCGGATGGGAGGTCGTCGTCGAAACGGGTCCGAGTAACAGCGACCCGTGGAAAGAGTTAACCGCCTGGTGTCCAGCGGGCAAAAAGGTGCTTGGCGGTGGTGGTATTCACTGGATCGACGCCTTTCATCATGGTTGGCCGGACGACCATTTTCATATCTCCATAGACTCGAGCTTCCCCGCTTGGTGGGAACCATACGCGGGTAGTGGCCCGTGGCAGGGGTGGCTCGTTCGAGCTCATGAGGACCCACAGGGTGATCCTTTCCACCCCACCGGAGGGACAGGGGCCAGCTGGAAACTTCAGGCCTTTGCGGTCTGCGCTAATGTGTCACCCTGAGCAGGCCGCTAGCTGTAAGCACGCTCTTTAGTAGCTCGGGAACCAGCGGCTCATACCATCCGATACCCTCCGGAGGCGGACGCCGGTCGCGTCGTAGATCGCGTTGGCGACCGCGGCGATCAGCGGTTTGCAGGCCGCTTCTCCAGCGCCGTAGTGCGGAAGATCGGGCCGGTCGGGATTCGGATCGCCGTTTACCATGACGACGTCAATGGTGGCCGGCGCATCCATGTGCGTCAAAGTGGGGGACGAGCGCCAGTTCAGGCTCGTCACCTTCTCGGTGTCGAACGTGACCTCCTCATAGAGCGCCCGGCTCAATGCGTGCAGCATCGCGCCCTCAATGGTGCGGCGCAGCGCCTCGGGGTTGATCACCAGCCCGCAGTCGTGCGCGCAGACGAGTCGCTTCACCCACACACGGCCGGTCCGGCGGTTCACCTCGATCTCGGCAATCTGCGCGACGACGGTCTGGTTGCGGTAGGCATAGGCGATGCCGCGGCCAGTGAGCGTGTCGCCGGACGAAAGGGGCTTGGGCGATGGGCGCGCGTCCCACCCGAACTTCTCCGCTGCGGCCTTGACAACCGCTATCGACCGCGCCCGCTTGAAGCCCGCGTCATCACCGGTGGCGGAGGTGAGGAGGCGCAGGCGGAACTCAACGGGGTCGGCCTTGGCCACTGCGGCGAGCTCGTCGATGAACGACTCGCCGGCGAAGGTCACCTGCGGGCCGTTGGGATCGCGCAGGTTGCCGGTGCGAAGCGGCGTCTCCCAGACCAGCGGCAGCCCGACGACGTGCATCGCCGCACGCCGGTTGGGAACCCGGTACATGTCGGAGGGCGCCGACGCGCCGCCGGCCAGTGAGCTGCGCGATGAGCACGGTGTCGTGTTCGTTGTAGCCGAGGTGACAGTAGTCAGCCGCCCGCGCTTCGTAGTCGAGCGCGACGAGGTTGCCGCCGGCATGACGATAGGAACGATTAGATACACGGCAGCCGTTTACGCCCAGCGTAGTATGATGGCGCGAATCAGTCGCGGTGGCTCTTACGAGAGCATCGACTTGGTCGACGCATACCATCCGCAGACGATCCTTGCCCACGACATGAACGGCGTGTGGCTGCCCGTGGCTCATGGCCCCCGTTGCCCCTGTGGGTCGAACGACAGCTTGGCTACAAGATGGCGAAATTCCTGACTCGCATTGAAGTGGTCAATCGTTTCGACCACATCGGCCGTGGCAGGGGCGGCACCTGGAAGGACGACGGGTACGAATGGTACGCAGGCATCTGAACCGGACTGGATCGCGGACTCATGGGAGGATTGCATGGCGGCGGCAGCACAAATCATCACACTTCTGACTGACTTCGGCACTACCGACGCGTACGCGGGCATCGTGAAGGGCATCCTGCTCGGTCGCGCGCCCGAGGCGCGGATCGTCGACCTGGTCCACGCCGCCGAATTCGGCAGCTTGCACGCGACTGGCTATCTGCTGGCCTCGGCATTCTCGTACTTCCCGGCCGGAACCGTGCACCTTGTGCTGACAGACCCGAGCTCTGCTCCCGGTCGGCGAATCATCGCGGCGGACGTGGCAGGCCAGTACGTCGTGGCACCGGACAACGGGATCGTTGGCCCCCTGTTCGATCAGCACCGGCCATCGGCGCTCGTGACCGTACAGGATTCTAGGCTTCTGCTTGAACCCCGCCGTCATACGTTCCACTCACGTCTGATCTATGCCCCGGCGGCGGCGGCGCTCGTCAATGGCGCTCGGCTGGACGGGTTGGGTGCTCCGACCTCTACATGGACGCAACTTCCACACGCGCTCGGGACCGTCGAAGGCGACGGCAACATCGTCGGCGAAGTGGTTCACATCGACCACTTTGGGAATCTTGTCACCAACATCGACGCGTCCCAGCTACCACCGCATCCCCGTATTACTGTCGGCAGCACCGCCATCGATCGTGTCAGTGACGCCTATGGCGATGTCGAACCCGGCGGCGTTCTAGCGATCGTGGGGAGCACGGGCAAGCTCGAGATCAGCATCAACCGCGGGAGCGCCGCGAAGAAACTCTTCGTCTCCCGGACCGACCCCGTCCGCATCGAGGCTGGCGCGGCCGAGCTGTAATCCTTTTGAGCACGGCTGGCCCGACGATAGGAACGATTAGGGCGGTTTTCGGAAGGTCCGTTATGCGACCCGCCCCCCCCCACCCCTCGGCACAGACGATAGGAACGATTAGGGCCTGTCCGACGATCTGCATCTCTCGCAGCTTCGGAAGGCGCGAGGTCTCACGCAGGAGACGATGGCCGAACTGCTTGGTGTGAGCCAAGCCGAGGTATCCAAGATGGAGCGGCGGACTGAACTCTACGTCGGGACGCTGCGCAAGTTCATCGAAGCGATGAACGGCGAGTTGGTGATTGCGGCACGCTTCGCTGACGGCGTATGGCCACCGAGCGAGTCATCATCACGTTGCCGGCCGATCTCCTCCAGGAAGTCGATCAGCTCGAGCGCAATCGGAGTCGCTTCATTGCAGAAGCCGTACGGCACGAAGTGGCATGTCGCCGCCGCGCCGCGCTCATGGAGTCGGTTCGAAGCCCTCATCCGGAGACGGCGCAGTTGGTTGACACAGGCCTGGCGGATTGGACTTCCGAACTGCCCGATGACGAAGGGCTTCTGGACCCCTCTCGCGGAACTGCCGTTCGCTGGGTCGAAGGACAGGGCTGGATCAAGGAATCCGCGTGACGCTCGAACGCGGCACTGTCGTTCTCGTCGAACTCGATCCGACCGTTGGTCACGAGCAACGAGGCGTGCGGCCTTGCGTAGCTGTCAGCGATCCCGCCGTGAATGCGGATCAACGGTTCCCGCTTATCGCGGTTGTGCCTGTGACGGCTACGGCCGGAGTCGGCGCGCTGTATCCCGCTCTCGCACCGGGGAGCAACGG
>JACPPO010000056.1 GCA_016190945.1 Acidobacteriota bacterium
CCTCGCCGCGAGTTCGGTCTGCGCGATCCGTGACGTGCGACTACGCCGCGGGGGTATGCCGCGGCTTCAGGCGTACGGAGCAGTTACTACTCGGGCGGGAGCGCCAGCGTTCGAGCGGCGGCCGATTTCCGGCTGCGCGGTGACACGCCGGGCTCCGAGCGGCCGCCAGACGAGCGCAGGACAGCAGCGGCGGGCGCGAGCGAGTTCGCGGTCTTTCCTTGTAGAGAATCTGCCGGTAGGTCAACCCTTGGCGACGAGGGAGGAGTTATCCTCCGCGCGAGGGCTACGTTCTTCGCCTCGGGTTGCCGGGCAGGCGGTCAGTCGACCGGAATATCCACCTCAGTGAAGCTTCCAGGCGTCGCGGCGTTCACGGCGGCCACGACGAGCGCGACGTGAGACTGAAGGGCTGGCCACTGTTGAACCCCGATGACGACGACCGCAATGGTCCGGCCGACCATGTTCAGTTGATACCGCATGTTCTTGTCGGTGGTCAGGAAGACCTCGAAGCCCGCGTGCTCGGCCACGGTCAACAGGTCGCCGTTCTTCAGCGTGTCCCAGTGCTCCTGCGCGGCCGTGCGCACTGTGTGGCCGACAAGAAATCCGCGAATCGGGACCGGGGTGGCCTGATCGAACAGCACGCGCATTCAGCGGCTGGCCACCGGCGTGTCGAGGCTGCGTGCCGCAAATTCGATGACGGCCTTCACCTGGTCGCGGTCCAGCCCCTCGTACCACGCCAGGATGTCGTCGATATTTGCCCCCGCCTCGAGGTTCTCGAAAATGGTGGCGACGGGCATGCGCGTGTTGCGGAGCACCCAGGCCCCGCTCACTTTGCCGGGAATGCTCTCGACCGCCGGGCACTGAGACCAATCGAGCAGAGGCACCTGTCAGTTCCTCCCAGATTTCAGTGTAAGGGATCTCGCCTCCATCGTCACGTCGAGGTGGCGTTACTTCTTCGCTTCGGGCTGCCAGTTCTGCACCGGGCCAGCCGGTCGGGGTCGGCCGCAAGCGACGACGGGAGGACCTTGATGGCGACCTGACGCTTCAGCTTCGTGTCCGACGCCCGGTACACCTGCCCGTGCCGCCTTCGCCGGTCTGGGCGGCCACTTCATACGGGCCGAGGAGGATGCCGGGAGCAAGAGCCACAGTCTGCTGGATTATACGGAGGACGGCGACGCGAACGGGATGACTCCCGATCGACGGCGCAGCGTTCACCGAGGATCCTCAGGATTCCGCCGCGTTGGAGGACTCGGCCCCACCGTTCGCACCGCGACGGAACAACGTCAGCTCCCACCGACCGGAGACAACAGCCTCACGCAAGAGGTAGAGATTGCCCTGCGCGTCTTCCACCTTGAAGTAGCGGTGATCGGGTGCCAGCCAGCTGTCGACAACTTCGACGATCTCGACCTGGCGCTCCCCGAGCCGGAACCGTCGCGGCGTCTCCTCGCCACGATAGCCAGCGTGGCACTCGACATCCACTACCGGGAACGAGGGCGCTTCTCGGGACATGGCTCGTCTGACTCACCGCGAGGGAGGACGCTTGGGCGTTGGTTTCGGTTGTGGTGGTCGGCCGCGAACCACGTGCAGCGGCTGACGTGCTGGTGAAGGACGTCGAGGCACGATTACCATCCTTTCAGACACTCTTCTTGTTCGTTATTCTGCGCTCGCAGACTGAGACGCCCGACAAATCATTGCGCCACGCCCGCGCAGCAGTCTGGCGATGCGCTGGAGCCGACGGCCGCGAACATGGATGGCAGATGCGCGCAAAATCTCACCGCGACTCAGCGCGAGGACGTTAGCCCTCGATAACGCCGAAGGCATCCGCAGACCTTCACCGCCAGGATCGTCCGCCCATCGCGGCTCTCGATGAGCCGTGCGACGCCAACAGCCTGTTCACGGCAGCTCCTGAACGGGTTGAACACTTTCAGCCCAGGACGTCTGAAGTCCCGATCGTTGCCGGTGGCGATCGTGAGCCCGTGGCGTCGAGCTGAGCCGGTTTTGCGGAGGACATGCCCACGCCTCGCGGCGTGACTGCGGAGTTCAACGCCGGCGCTGAAACAACACGAGCGACGGATCGCCGCGGAAACGCGCTCTCGCATCGGCCGTGAGCGCGGTGGCCCGCGATGGCTCGCCAACGATCATCCACAAGCGGGCGGCGGCGGCGTAGCCTTCCGGGGTCGGCGCGGCATCGATGAGGGCGTCAAGGATCTCCTCCACCTCGCCCGCGCGGTTTGACGCGTGATAGAGCGTCGCGAGGCTCGAGTACGCGCGGATGCTGCGCGGGAATGCCCGTAGCTCCTCTCGAAACTGCATTTCCGCGTCCGCGTAGCGGTCGAGTCTCCCGAGCGTGTCTCCCAGATACCAATACAGCTCTTCAAGCGCGTGTCC
The DNA here is from genome assembly GCA_016190945.1 of Acidobacteriota bacterium. GTDB lineage: Bacteria > Acidobacteriota > Vicinamibacteria > Vicinamibacterales > UBA2999 > JACPPO01. The sequence continues at coordinate 2,386 of JACPPO010000056.1, forward strand.
GTGCTCCCTGAGCACGGCGGCCGCCTCCTCGAAACGCATGAGCGCCTCTTCGTACCGGCCTTCCGCGTACAGCAGCCGGCCGCGCACGAATAGCGCCGTCGGCACGCCAGGGTTTTCCCGTTCCGCGGCCTCGGCGTACGCCCGCGCGTGCTCGCTGTCGCCGAGCGCCAGCGCCACCCGGGCGGCTATCTCGTGCGCCGCCGCGCGCGCCCGCGCGTCCTGCCGCTCGGCCAGGGCGACGGCAAGCGCCGCACGGTCCCTGGCGTCGTCGTACTGGCGCGCCCGCAACAGGACACTCGCCAGCTCCAACGGGATGTACGGATTGTCAGGCTCCACGGAGGCGGCTGCGCGGAAGGCCGTCGCGGCCTCTTCGAGCCGTCCCGTCCGCGACAGCAGCATGCCACGCTGATACTGCACGACCGCCATCTGCGGATGCGCCCGCGCGATCGCGCGCAGGCGATCAATCGCCGCGGTGTATTTCTTCTGGCCCGCCAGCATCGCGGCCGCGCGATGCGTCGCCACGACCCATGCTTCCTCGTCCGGCTCTATCGCCGAAGGTTCCGAGCCGACCAGCGGTACTCCACCCAGGTACCCCAGCGCGGCGTACCGGTCCTCGTCCGCCGCGGAGATCTCCGTCGGCGGATTCACGGGACGTCCTTCAAGCAGGCGATCGAGCTCGGCGCGCAGCCGGACCGCCTCCGAAGCCTCCGGCGGCGGCGAGACGACGTGTCCACCCTCCAGATCGGTCAGCTCCTCGCGACTGCTGCGGACGTATCGGTGCTCGGGGCTCGCCAGCGCGAACTTGCCGGGACCTCCGAATCGGAAGTGCTCCGCCAGCGATTCAGCGTAGATCGGCCGATCGGCCAGGCCGGCGTCGTCGCCATCGAGCACCGCGCGGAGCGACCGGCCGCGCAACCCCGAGGGAATGGGCGCGCGCACGAGGTCGAGGATGGTTGGGAGAATGTCGATGTGTTGGACGGGCACGGCAACGCGGCGCCCGGCGCCCTCGCCGTCGGGCTGCTTCACGAGCAGCGGCACGTGGAGCGACGCGTCGTCAAGCGACACGCCCGCACCGACTTCGCCGCGATCGGCTGTCAGGACGATGGTCGCTTGGTCGTACAGCCCTCGATCTTCGAGTTCCGACACCAGCTGGGTCACGGTGGATTCGGCCGCGCTCTCGTTGACCTGCACGAAGAGGAAGAAGCGGTGCCCGCGCCGGGATCGAAGCCAGCGCGCGGCCGCGTCCGTTGTCTGCGCACCGTCACGTTCGACCACAGGCGAGAGAGCCCCCGCCTGGTCAGGCAATTCGGCGTCGAAAAACGAGAAGCCCTGGGCGACGCCCGACTCCGGGCGAAGCAGGAACGAAGAGACCGCCGCGCCCGTTTCGAAGCCACGATTCCGAAGCAGTTCCGCCAGCGAGTGGGCATTCTCTTCCAGCGCGAAGCCGGCCTCGTCACGCACGCCGTGCTCGAACGGGAGCTGCCCCGCCAGGAGCGATGCGTGGGCCGGCAGCGTCAGCGGTGAATGCGTGTACGCGCGCTCAAAGACGACGCCATCCGCCGCGAGCGCATCAATCGATGGGGTGGTGGTGCGGGAACCGCCGTGGACCGGCAGTCGAGCTGGATGGAGGCCGTCGACGCAGATGAGGACAATCGGGCCCTGATGCGGCGTCGATTCCCGGGCGTACCACCAGCCGCCAAGGGCCGCGCCCGCGACGGCGGCAATAAACACTGCAATGATGAGCGTCGCTTGCCATCGGCGGGTCGCTGCGGACGCGTGGCGTGGCATGCGTAGAGCCATATCTTATCGAATCTCGGGTGCGATGGTGCGACAGTGCGAGAGTGCGATGGAGCACCATCCCGTCGCGCCATTCCGCCGCACCGTCGCACTGTCGCACTCTCGCACCGCTAGTTCCGTCCCCCGAGCTTGTCGCGATACATGCGGCTGTCCGCGAGGCAATCTAGTACAAGCGGTAGAGCATCAGGTAGATCGCGACACCCGTTACCGAGACGTACAGCCACAGCGGCAGGGTCCATCGCGCGATCCGGACGTGCCGGTCATATTGGGCGGTCAGGCCGCGCGCAGCGGTCGCCAGCGCCAGGGGCAGGATGGCGGCGGCGAGGATGACATGAGTGACCAGAATGGTGAAGTATACGCCGCGGATGACACCCTGCCCAGGAAACGGCCGCGAGCCCGTGTTGACGTGGTAGATGACGTAACACACCAGAAAGAGCGCGGACGTCGTCAGGGCGGCGAGCATGCAGCGCTTGTGCAGCTCACGCCGGCCGCGGCGGATCAGCACGTAACCCGTGGTGAGAAAGATCGCCGACAGAGCGTTCAAGGTCGCATTGACCGCGGGCAGATCGGAGATCTGCATCTAGTGGACCGTCCGGACTGATTTGGTACTGGTCACAACGAGCCTTGGAGCGGAATCTGCGGGCCACGAGAATGGAGCGGCCCGGCGGTAATTTCGAAGAGACACGCCGCTAGAGCCAGAGACGGTCGGCGACGAGCGCACCCCAGAGCAGCGGCAGATAGGTGATGGAGAACAGGAACAACCGTCGCGCGGCGGGGATTGAGCGGTCTCGCGCGAACCTGGCGCTCAAGGCAATCAACGTCAGCCCGAGCACCGTGGCCACGACGATATAGAATCCGCCGGCCAGTCCGACCAGCGTCGGCATCAGGCTCACGGGCCACAAGGTGGCGCCGTACAGCAGCGCCTGCCGTCCGGTGCGGCGGCCGTCCGGTTCGACGACCGGCAATAGCGGAATGCCCGCCGCCCTGTAGTCGTCACGGTGCAGCCACGCGATGGCAAGAAAGTGCGGCATCTGCCAGAAGAAGACGATCCCGAACAGGACGAGAGCCGGCAGCGTGAAGGTACCGCTGGCGGCCACCCAGCCAATCACGGGCGGCAGCGCGCCCGGAATGGCTCCGACGAGCATCGCCAATGATGTTCGCCGCTTGAGCGGGGTGTACACGAGGACGTAGCCGCCAAGCGTGAGCGCTGCGACCACGGCCGAAAGAAGGTTGACCCCCATCGCGAGCTCGACGAGGCCCGTCGTCGACAGGCCCATGCCGAACCAGAAGCCGTCGGACGCTCGCAGGCGGCCGCTCGCGATGGGCCATGTGCGCGTCCGTTGCATGAGCGCATCCGTGTCCCGTTCCCAGACCTGGTTGAGCGCCGCGGCGCCACCCGCGACGAGGGCCGTGCCAAGCAACGTATGCAACAGTATGGGTATCGCGACGCCGTCCGGCGACGCGAGGTACAGGCCGGCGGCCGTCGTGGCGAGCACGAGCGAGTTGAGTCGCGGCTTGGCCAGGGTCGCGAAGTCGGCCGCGCGGTGCGTGGATCGCGCGACACCCGAATCCCACCTGGTGGTCGAAGGGACGGACGTCGCCGCCGCGGCGTGGGCAACAGGCTTCACGCCCGGGCTCCTCGCCGCGGGGTCCCCGCCGCGCACGCCTGCGCGGCGGGGTGCCTCAGACCCCAGTCACGCGGCGCATCAAAGCCTTGAGTCGATCCGTGTATGGGGTCTGATCCCACCCACCGAAAGCGTGGACGGTAAGCGCGCAGCGTCAACACGAGCGAGGTGCCGAGCACCATCGCGCCGGTGACGACGTGCAGCGAATTGATGACGTAGTGCTTGCCGCTGAGCACCGTCAGGGCGCCGAGCGTGATCTGGACCGCAAGCAGTACCAGAAGCAGCAACGACGGGCGCCGCAGTTCCGCCCGGCCGCGGTGGTGGTACAGCCCGTGACCGGCCACCGCGAGTACGAGTGCGGAGACGAGGAGCGCTCCGACCCGGTGCGCGTAATTCAAGGCGATCTGCGCATTCCAAAACGGCGGCACGAGCCGCCCGAACGCAAGCGGGAAGTCAGGAATCGCCAGCCCCGCATCCATGTGCCTCATCGTCGCGCCCGCCATGATCTGGGCGTAGACAGACGCGGTCGTCAGCGCCGCGATCGTCTGCAGTGTCCGGTCGCCAGGGAGGGGCAGCTGTTCGCGCGCGTAGGCGCGCCGCCACCCTGGCGAGGTGAAGAGCGCAATCGAGACCGTCAGGCAGAAGACGAGTTGCGCGAGCCCGGCGTGGGCGATCGAGATCGCGTCCGGCAGGAACCACAGCACGGTGATGCCGCCGAGGATCCCCTGCGTGATAACCGCCGCGAGGGCGATGTACCCGAGGCGCCGCACCCAGCGCCGGGGCTCGGCTCTCCAGAGCCAGATCGCAAGCACGACGATCAGCAGGCCGACGAACGTGGCGATGAGGCGGTGACTGTGTTCGTAGAAGATGCCGCCGACCATCTTGTCCAGCGGGAAAGTCAGCATGAACCAGCCGTACGTGTTTGGCCAGTCCGGCACCGAGAGACCTGACCCGGTGCTGGTGACGAGACCGCCCGCGAAGATGAGCAGGGCGGTCGAGGCCGCGACGAGCGCGGCAAACAGGTGGAGCAGCACTCCCGCGATCCGATTCATGTCCTGAACGAAAACGTGATGTCCCTGGTTTCCCGCTCGCCGATCGTGGCTGTCTGCGTCTGCGCGCCCAGGGTCTCGTGCCACGCCTCGACGGTGTACGTGCCTGGCGGAAGGCCCTTGAGATTGAAGGAGCCGTCGGCCGCAGTGACCGCGAAGTACGGGTGATCGAGGACGCCGACGTATGCCCGCATCCACGGGTGGACGTCGCACTTGAACGGCACCATCACTTCCCGCGTCCTGAACTGGTGCGTGTGTTTTATGCCCGGGAGCGGCTGACCCATGTTGAACTCCTGGTTCGCCGCGGGGATGGCGTGTACGTTGTGCAGCGTGGGATCGCTGTTCACGATCTCGAGGCTCTGGTCCACCTGTGCGCCGAACACGTGGGGCACGTAATGGCACCCCTTCTGGTCGAGAAGAATCGGCGTTGACGGGACCGGGAACCGCAGGCCGCCAAGGCCGTCCTTGACGTACACGAAGACGTTCTGCAGCGCGCCGCCATCGCCGACGACGACGGTCTCGTCGGTGGCGGTTGCCCCCGGCCGCACGCAGTTCGGATCCGAGTCCATGCGCACCACAGCCGGCTTCGGCGGGGTGCCTTCGAACGTGATCCGGCCGGCGGCGTTGCCGGCGGTCGCCGCGTCCACGGGATTAGCGATTGGAGCGGTCGCCGCAGGGGCGGCGCCTACGGCCAGTGCCGCAGCCATCAAGCCTGTATGAACGCGTCGTGTCAATTGAGTAGTCTCCGAATGACTCATTATGGCCCACTACTCGTGAATGGCAGGGCCTTTACCGATACGTACCCACCCGCTAACATTAGAAGGTTCGTTCCCCCCAAGGCCGGTATCGTCTAGGGGTCAGGACACGTGGTTCTCAGCCACGGGACCGGGGTTCGAATCCCCGTACCGGTACCAAAACCAATTCAACAGGCGCCAGGGTCACGTTTTCCAGGGATCGACCACTGACACGTCGAGCCCCGCGAAATGCCTTGTGTTGCGAGTCGCGATCGTCGCCCGCCGGGCCAGTGCGATGCCGGCGATGAGCGTGTCGCGCAGGTCGGCGACACGGCCGGTTCGCTGACGTTCGGCGGCGATTTGTGCGGCCGCCGCGGCTGCTGTCTGGTCGAAGTCGAGGACGCGGTTCGAGAGGTCCTCCTCCAGGACCCGGTCGAAAGCCCGTTCGAGCGAGGTGCGTCGGCGCCCCTTCGGCAGTAACCCCAGACCGAAGCGGGCTTCGAACACGGTGATGCTGGTCAGCCAGATCGAGTCAGCAGGCTGACGATCCAGCCAGGTGACGACCACTGCTTCGGGCGCCGTGCGCATGAGCGCCGACAGCACGTTCGTGTCGAGGATGATCACCGCTCAAACTCGGCCGCACGAACCGCCGCGCCGCGCAGTTCCGGCAGATTCTCGCTCAACCCCGACCGCTGGAAGCGCCGGGCGATGCGGGTTCCCAGCGTGTGGCCACCAGCCGAAGGTTCCTGTACGGCGGCTCGCAGAATGTGCCGCACCTCGGCCTCCGTGCTCCTCGCGTGCCGCCGGGCCCGCTTCTTCAGCTTCTCTGCGATGTCATCCTCGAGGTTCCGCACGACGAACTGCGCCACATCGCCCTCCTTCCTCGACGACGATATCATGATATCAATCAGGCGGGTTCCGCTCGTCGGGATTCTTCACCGCCGAGGTTGTGCGGGCGCCAGAGCGGGTTCGTCGTGAATCCGTGTCGGGACGTCACGCGGCAATTCCCTCGAACTTCACGCTCCAACCTTCCTCATAACCCCGTACCGGTACCACTCCAAGTAGAAAGTGGAAAAGTAGAAAGTGGAAAAGTAAGCGTTCGTCTGCGCTTGGCGTTGTCTGGGCATCATATGAACTCCGGCGAATCAGCTCGGGGTGCTCGCCGCCTGATAGAAATTACCGAAAGATGACTGAGCGACGTGGATATGACATTCTTGCCATGGAAAATCCTGACGCTGTGGTTCAGCCGGTGGCTGCGGTCGTCGCCGCCGCGGCCCGCCGCGCCGTCGCGGGACAGTTGTGGGTTGTTGAACCGCGCATGAAATGGACGGCGCCGCTGGCGGTCGTGGTGCTGGCACTATTGGTCGTCGTCGCGCGGCGCGCCGACGATGCAGCATCCGCCATGCTCGAGCCCGGCCGCCGCGTGCTGCTCGACGCCCACAATGCGTACCCGTACAGCGGGCAGTGGGGCGACCGGCTCGATCGCGCGCTCTCCACCGGCCTGCCGATCGCGATCGAACAGGACCTCGTCTGGCACCGCGATCCGGGAACGGGCCGGGCGTGGTCGATTGTCTCGCACGGCGATCCGTTCACCGGCCGCGAGCCCACGCTCGAGGCCTATTTCTTTGAGCGCGTCCGTCCGCTCGTCGAGCAGGCCCTGCGTGAGGACCGCCGCCAGACCTGGCCGCTCATCGTCCTCAACCTGGATTTCAAGACCGACGAGCCGGAGCATCACGCGGCCGTGTGGGCCACGCTCGGTCGATACGAATCGTGGCTGACCATCGCCACGCGCACGGCGAACGCCACGGAGGTTGCCGCGCTCGAGCCTGGACCCGTGCTCGTGTTCGCTGGAGAATCGGACGCGCAGGAGCGTTCGTTTCACGAGCGCGTACCGCCCGGTGCGAAGCTTCGCGTGTTTGGTGCCGTTCACTCCAGACCTGCAGCGCGGAAGGACGTGCCGCCCGATCGCGCTGCGCCGCCCGACGTGCAGTCGGCGCCGAAGACGAACTACCGCCGCTGGTGGAACCTCCCGTGGGAGGTTGTCGAGGCCGGGGGGCAGACCGAGGCAGGCGACTGGACGGCGGCCGACGAGGCGCGGCTTCGGACGCTGGTCGCAGCAGGACACGCGGCGGGCCTGTGGGTTCGCGTGTTCGCACTGAACGGCCACGATCCCGCCGACCGGTCGCAGGGCTGGATCGGCACCTACAACTTCGGCTCGCGCGCCGCCGCTGAGCTCCGGTGGCGGGCGGCGATCGATGCCGGCGTCGACTTCGTGGCCGTCGACCAGTACGAGGAGCTCGCACGCATGCTCCGGCGGTGACCGCCGAGAGCTGCGACCGTCACTGCCTGGTGAGCGTCGCCACGCCGGTGGCCGTGCCGCCCGCGCGGAATGTCACCGTGTAGTTCAGGTTCATGGTCGACGGCGTCGCGGTCCCGGTGAAGTCGATGCGCGAGACGGTGGCCGACGGCACGTTCGTCCCGTTGCCCGTGATCTGACCTGTCGAGGAGATGGTGAACGTCACGTTGCCGAAGACCAGCGACGTCTTGGTCACCGTGGCGCCCTCGGGCGTGTACGCACCGCTCGTCGTCTCGGCCGCCGGGTCGCTGCCCCCGAACACGGACCCGTTCACGTCGAGCGTCATCTGCATGGTCTGTGCGATCGTATTCGCCGCCAGCGTCATCGTCATGGTGCCGCTCGAGCCGAACGTATTGTTGGTCCACCGCCCCGTCCAGCTTCCGGCCGCGCCCGCCTCCTGCGCGGACGTCATCGTAATGTCGACGGTCGTCGCCCCCGCCAGCGTCACTGCCTGTGTGAAATTGCGGTGACCCTGACGCTGCGCCGTCACCTGCGTCTGGCCGGCGGTGAGGTCCGAAATCGAATACCGGCCGTCGGTGCCCGTCGTCGCACTCTTTCCCTGGACAGCGACCACGACACCGGAAAGCGCCGCGCCCGACACCGAGTCCCTGACCCCGCCGCTCATGCTCGGCGATGGCGTCGGCGTGGGAGTAGGGGTCGGCGTAGGGGTCGGCGTCGGAGTAGGAGCGGGCGTGGGAGTCGGCGTTGGGGTCGGCGTTGGGGTCGGCGTTGGCGTCGGCGTTGGGGTGGAACCTCCATCGCAAGATAGCGCTCCGGCCGCAATCGCAATCACGCTCGCCGCCAAAAGGCACGTCCCTACTAACCGGTAACCGGTACGCCGCGGATTAACCATGACATTTCCTTCGTTGAACGACACGTCCCGACTCGCAGAGAATCATGGCAACGACCCAGCGATGCGCTCTCGAACACGCCGCTGACCGTAAACGTCGCGTGCTGGATCCGGATGGGTGAGCCGACGGTCCTTCCGAGCGCGTCGGCGGCCACGGCGCCCAGAACCACTGCCGGTTCCGTATCACCGGCCGGCCGGCGGCCCGCGACAGGTACGCCGGTTGATTTCCTGAAGGCGATACTCCGCCGGCAACAGTGGATCAAAACCCGACTCCGACTTTGTCGAGTGTGATCTCGCCTTCGGCCATGCCGCCGCTTTCGAAGATCAGGATGTACTTCATGACGATCTTGAAATCAAGGATGTCTCCCGTGACGCGCGCCTGCGCCACGAGGGTACCAGGCACGTCCGGTCCCACGCACGAGATGGGACCGCTAGACAACACGTCGCAGGAGAAATTGCCAAAAAGGGGAGAGCCAGTCAGCCTCAATACCGCCACGTCCGTCGTGTACGAGCCGCGAATCGTCTCCGGCGACGGGTCGGCCAGGGCGACAAGAGAATCGCCGGCCCGACTGGCCCCGAAGACCGGCCCGTTCAGGTCGAACGTGAGAGCAAGGGTCTGCGCGATCGTATCCGGCGACACCGTCATCGTCATGCTGCCGGTGGAGCCGAACGTGGTGTTTCGCCACGACCCGCTCCAGTTTCCGGCGGCGCGCGATTCGAGTCCCGAGGTCATGGCGACGTCGAACGTGGTGGTCCCGGCCAGCGTCAGCGTCTGCGAGAAGTTGCGATGACCCTGGTGTTGCGCGGTCAACTGGGCCTGGCCGTTGGTCAGGTCTGAAATCGTGTACCGGCCGTCGGCGCCGGTCGTCGCGCTCCGTCCCTGAATCGCCACCGTGGCGGAGGCGATGGGGGCGCGCGACACCCCGTCCGTGACGGTACCGGCGATGCTCGCCGACGGGGTTGGCGTCGGGGTCGGCGTGGGCGTGGGCGTTGGTGTCGGCGTCGGCGTGGGAGTTGGTGTTGGTGTCGGGGTCGGCGTGGGTGTCGGTGTTGGCGTCGGGGTCGGCGTCGGCGTCGGGGTCGGCGTAGAACTCCGGTCGCATGAGAGCGTGACGGATGCGGTCGCGACGACTCCGATCACGAGCAGACCCGCTACGCGCAGACCAACGCCGCCACGCCGGACTTTGAAACTAAATTTGGCCATTGCGGGCTCCTTCATACAGCGATCTCGTCATTAGTCAGTCATCGCTTCTCGAGTGTGGCCACGCCCGTGGCGACCTTCCCGGCGGTTGACGTCACCGCGTAATCCAGCCTGATCGCCGACACGGTAATGGTGCCTGCGAAATCGAGCCGCGAAATGGCGTCGCCAGGCACGTTGGCAGCGCTGCCGGTGATGCGACCGACCGGCGACACGTAGACC
>JACPPO010000055.1 GCA_016190945.1 Acidobacteriota bacterium
CGCGGTTATCACAGCCGACTCCAGCAGGCGGTTCAAGCACTGGAAAGCGACGTGCTCAATGGGCTGCCGCGATTCCACGAAATGACCGCGATTCTCGACAAGGTCGCCTCGGGAGAGCTGCTGGCGCGGCGACAAGACATGGCCGCGAACCAGTTGCTGTCGCACGCGCTCGAACAGCTGCTCGCGCGGAGCAAGCGCCTCCGCGACACCGAGGCCACAACGATCAACATGCAGTTGGTGACGTGGCGCGATGGCCGTGGCGCGAACAACGCCTTTGTCGCCGGAACCGGCGACGCGCTTCGGACCTGGCGTCAGCCATAGAGCAGAGTCGGAATACGAGGGAGATCAAGGCCATGCGTCGCGTATTCATCATCACGGTGCTCGTCGTCGCGATCAGTCTGCCCGCGACAGCCCAGATCGTCGTCCACGACACTGCTGTCACGTTCAGAAACAGCGTGATCGCCGTCGTCAAGGAGTTGCTCCTGAACACGCAGCGCGACCAGCACGGGCAGTTGCGCCGGATGGCGCGTCGCCTGAGCGTGCATACGAACCTTGACAAGTACGCCGTGGTCGATCCACCGCGATGGCGAACGCACGGCGGTGAGGAGTTCCTCTTCTCGCAGGCTTACAACGACGCCCTGATCTTTGGCGATCCCACCGGCGCGGCCTACGTAAACCTTACTCATCCAGTCGTGGCAGCGCGGGAGGCCCTCAGCCGCCTGAGTCCGTCCGCGCGTCGCGCGCTGGCAAGTCGTCTGGCGACCATTGACCTGACCGATGCCGCCACGATCGCGGCGACCCATGACACGGGGCAGCTTCGATTCAACGGCCGCAAACAGGAGCTCCGTGCGATCGATGCGCTTGAAGCGCACGTCATCGACCCCTCGAACGAGCAGAGCGCCACGGCCGTGCTCGACAAGATCAGCGGGGCCGTCCTGCTCGGGGCACGACAGCGCCAAGCCCGCGTGCAATTGCTCGCCGGAGTGGTCGAGCAGCTCCTCGTCGACAGCAAGCGCGAGCGTGACGCCGAAGCGACCGCCGTCAACATGCAGCTCTCGACGTGGCGGGACGCTCACCACGCGAACAAGGCGTTCGTGATTGGCGCCGGTGACGCACTCCGCATCTGGCGCCAACCATAGTTCATGGAGAACCGCGATGGAGCCGCAACCAGCGCTGAACCTCATCCTCACTATCCAGCAGGCGATCACGAACCTGCTTACGACCCATGAGCCGGAGTTCCTCCGCTTTGGCCATGGGCTGTTCATGGCACTGGCCACGATTGTCATCGCGTGGCAAGGCATCCGGATGATGCTCTCCGGCGACGGCGTCGGCGAGCAGCTGTTCGAGTTCGCCAAGCTCCTGCTGTTCGTCGCGTTTGGCTATGCCTTCATCACCTTCTACGAGAGCCCCCTGCCGGGCATCGGCGTGTCCTTCAGCAACCTCATCAGCGACCAAGCGCACTACTTTCAGAGCATCCTCGAGGCGCGCGCCTTCGACAACCTCTACCGTCACCTCGACGAGCTCGGTGACCACTTCATGCAGCCGGACGCATGGTCCATTCTGGCCAATCTGATCTACTGGACAGTGCTGGTTCTGATCGCTCTCGCGAA
>JACPPO010000058.1 GCA_016190945.1 Acidobacteriota bacterium
CGTTACGGCCCGGACGTCGCTCTGCCTACGCTTAGCCCATGTCGTTGCCTCCATGAGCCCAAGGCTCGATTCCAGGTGGAGTGGCTCATTCCCCTTGCCTGGGCGGGAATTGCACCCGCTGGAAGCGCCCGGCTTAGCCTGGCGCACCAAAGAAGCCTTTGATGTCCAAATCGATGACCCAGTCAGCGGACCAGCATCGTTGCCGGGCCGTTTCCACCGCATCGAGCGCGGACTTGCCGGGCCGATAGCCATACGAGTCCGGGTGGAAGTGCGGATCCACCGACGGTTCGAAGATCATCGTTACCACGGTCTGAGCCACGCGATCGGCGACGGTCGGAATGCCCAGCGGACGGATGCCGCCATCATCCTTCGGGATCTCGACGAGCCGCACGGGCGGCGGAAAATACGAGCCGGACGACATCCGATTCCAGACCTTATAGAGATGGCCCTTCAGGTCCTGTTCGAACATTGCCAGCGACTCGCCATCCACGCCCGCGGCCCCCTGGTTCGCCTTCACACGTTGGTACGCCTCCCATACGAGTTGCTTCGGAATAACGTACGGCTTGGTGTCAGACATCAGTTCCTCCCCTTGCGGGTTGACCAATCCCTGCCACCAGAAAGGGCGGGTCCCTTCGCTCCACCTGCGTTACCAGGCTTCATTGCTACTACGAGCCCGTCCGTCCCTTCGCCTCGCATCGGTACTCTGGTTCTCGTGGGGTCAACCACTTGAACGTCTCCCTTCACATCGAGGCGGAGGTTCCCACGTTCCGCACACGCGCCTGCGCTGAGCTGACGCCGTCTCCATGCCGGCCACCGCTCGGACGGTGAACAGGCCGCCCTCCGAGCTTGTCCCAGGCCAGCTTCGACAGCCTGGTTTCGATGGCATCCAATTGATTTTCGACACGTCAGCAACGGTTCACTCACGTTCGTCTTCCCAGCGCATACCTGACGAGTTCAACTCGCTTTTTCCAAGACGCTCACGACATCGGCCATTGAGCCAACGCCGCTCTTGGTGGTTTGGACCCTGACCCTGCCGTCCGAGTCCAAGGGGCCGTCCCTCATCGCATGTGCAGCAAGGCTGCATGGATTCAACCGTTCATACGGTCTCCTCTCAGCGCCGTCGTGGCGCACCGAAGCCGCCCAACTTCAGCCCGCTCAGCGGGCCTGCATCGGCTTCAAAGATCACCTCCGCATCGGCAAGTTTCCCTGGCGGGTGGCCCTGCTCGTTCGGGATGATCCGGATGGACACCAGTTCGCTTTCTCTCATGGGTCCTCCAGGGCCGCCGTGGACCTGGGTCGGCGGCGGCCAGTTACGTTCGCCAGAGTCCTGGGACGCTGGCGAACAGGTAAAGCGCACGGCCCTGGGGCGATGCGCGTCGACGAAACATCTTGGAAGGGCGGCGAGCAGGATGCTCGCGCCATGAATCTCGCTGTGATGATGGGCGGCAGCCGTCATGGGTGGACCTCCAGCAAACCGCCCAATGGCTCTCGACCATACCGGCGCGCGTGACGAATCTTGTCGATCAGTTCGCGCTCACTCCATGGAGGTTCGCACCACGCGTTCCACTCGCGGATAAGCGCGAGCGCGTCTCGGTCATCGAGCAGAAACCCGCGCACCAACCGGCAGCACGCGCGGAAGGTCGTGACGTCGCCGTGTTGGCCGGAGACGGCTGGCGGCAGTGCGGCCAGATAGCGACGGGCGCGCTCGATGACGTCGGGTGATCGCGGCACCATGACGTTGCGTGCCTGGGCGACGCGGGCCGCGGGCGGCGTCGGAAAGTCTGCCGGCGTGTACACGCGCGTTGTGCGACCGTATTTCGCGCGCACCAACACCGGAGGGGCGTACTTGTAGCTGAGGAATCCCGGCATTCGGCTGGTCTGCGAGCACGGTGTCGCCGCGGGATCAGCCCCCAGTTCTCGGGCCAGGTATTTCTGCAGCTGCTCGGCGGCTGACTTCGTGAACCCGGTCGCGCGCCAGAACACATGCACGCGATCGGGCGAGGAGTGCAGGACGTACGACGGTGCCGGGAGATCGCGACGGGCGTTGATGGTCGCCAACACACCACGCCCATCCTGATCAACGTCGATGAACACATGTCGGATCGCGCACACCGCGTCTCTGGTCCTGGAGCGCCGTCCGGACGACACCGCATTCACGCTGCAGAACAGGTTGAAATGACGGGCGTTCATCAGGCGAAGCCACGCCTGCACGTTCGGCTGCTGGAACAACGTCACGGGACCGACGCGCTGCACGGCTTCGCCGGTGTCGTAGCGCTTGAGAAACACCGCGATCCAGTCGTCCGCCTCGTAGGCCGTCCGCAAGAACTGCAGGGGGGCGGCGCGGTCGACGCGTGGAACGAGCGGTGTGCGACGCACGGCACTGTTCATGCGGCGATCCCTCCTCCCGGCATAGCGACGAGCGCCGGCGCCTCGAGTACGAACCGATCCGCCGCGACGTCGTAGCCGACCACGCGCGTGACTTCGGCAACTCGTCTGACGCCGTTGATTCGGGCGATGTGGACGACCAGATGGATGGCGAACGCAATCGCTTCGCGGACGCTTCTGTGCGGGAGGCCGACGTTGGCGGTCAGCACGCAATGCGCAAGACGTGTCAACGCCTGCTCGGCCGAGTTCGCGTGGATCGTGCTGAGACTGCCGAGATGTCCCGTATTGAGGGCCTGGAGCAAGTCGAACGCTTCAGGCCCACGCACTTCGCCAACGATGACGCGATCAGGTCGATGGCGGAGGCTGGCACGTACCAAGTCGGCGATCGTGACCGGTGGCAGTGGCTGCTCCTGGCCGAGCGGTGGCTGCGCCCGACGCGCTTCGAACCGCAGGATGTTGGGCTTGTCGAGGTGAATCTCCGCCGTCTCTTCAATGACGATGATTCGGTCATCGTCGGGGATGCGCGCCGCCAGCGCGTTCAGCAGCGTGGTTTTGCCCGTGCCGGTACCGCCGGCAATCAGGATGTTGTGCTGCGCGGCGATAGCGGCCGTGAGCTGGGTCGCGACGTCCGGAGTGACGGCGCCGACCGTGACGAGATCCTCGAGCGTGTAGCGGCGCGTGAACTTTCGGATCGTGAGCGCCGGTCCCGCGACGGCGCACGGCGGGAACATCGCGGCGACGCGGGAGCCGTCCTCGAGCCGGGCATCGAGCAGCGGCTGCATCTCGGAGATCTCATCGCCGCATGCGCGGGCGATGTTCTTGATCGCCACGGTCAGATTGCGCGGTTCAAGGACGCGGCCGGGTACGAACTCCAGCAGGCCGTTCCGCTCGACGAACACGCGCGCGCCGCCGGCGTTGACCATCACCTCGGTGATGCCCGGATCGCGCAGCAGATCCTCAATCGGCCGGAGAAACGGCAGGATCCGGTCCAGACTGCTCATAACGCCCCTCGTTCGACATGCTCGAAATAGCTGGTCTGCACGTCGAGGTAGCACGGCTTGAGGTAGCAGTACTGCGGCGGCAGGGGATTGAGTCCGTCGTAGGGCACGGCGATCGCCTGGGCGTGCTGCAGCTCGGTGAACACACGCGGCTGAAACACAAAGTCGGACTCGAGCATGTACGTCTTGCTCGCGCTCAGACTGTGCTTGGACGCGGTGGCGCGGCCGGACAACAGCGAAATGTGGCCGTTCTGCCCGCCTTCGGCCAGCGTGTAGCGCGCCTTGAGCCGGTCGGCGCGACCGCACAATTCCGCGGCGATGCGGGCGGTGAATTCGTCGCTCGTGGCGAGGAAGACCTTGGTGCGGAAGCACTGCAGCAGCGTGCGCCACGCCTCGTCGCTCGCCAGTGCCGAGCGCAGGGACGAGATGCTCTGCGTGGCGACGATCGGAATCAGGCGCGCCTGGCGGGACAGGGCAAACGCACGCTCATCGCCCGTGGGGTCGGTTTCCCCGACCGTGGCGAAGGCGTGGTACTCGTCGGCGACAAACAAGATGTCGCGCCACGGCCGCTGCGGATGTTCCGCGATCTTGGGGATCCGCTGCAGCACCGCGCGCTGGAAATCGAGCTTCAGCATCACGCCCAAGCCACGCGCCAGCGCGGGGTTCATCGCCACCGGGAAGTTGAGGCCGAGCACGTGGCCCGTTTCGAGCAGATCCTCGAGCAGCGGCAACGGGCGCGGCTCGCCCGGTTTCGGCGGCGTGATGTAGGCCTGGCGCGGCGGACAGAACGCGCGATGGACCGCGGGGTTTTCGTCGAAGAGCGAGAGGAAGACCACGACGCCTTCCACGATCGATGCCTTGACCTTCGTATCGAGCCGCGTCCACGTGTTGTAGAACCACCGCTCGATGGCGTCGAACCGGTGGCGGCGGTCTGCAGAAATCGCGTCCGAACCCGTGCGAACCTCGAATGGAATCTCATGACTCGCGAGGTACGCGTCGAGCTCGCCCTCGTAGGGATGCCCGACGTGCGTGTCGCTCAGCGGTGCCCACAAGGTCCAGGGCGTCTGCCGGACCTGACCCTGGTACCATTCGCGGCCGATGGCGATGACGTCGGGCGGGTGGTTGAAGTGGTTCTTGAGCGCCTGTAGGTTCTTGCGAATCTGCTCCTCGTCGATGATGTAGCGGTAGACCTCGGCGAGCGTCGTGTAGCCGTCCGTGATCCGGCGCAGGGAGATGACAAACTTCAGCAGGTCCGTGTACGCCTGCTGCCAGAATGGCTCCTTCGATTTGCCGAACAGATTGTTCAGCAGGCTCCCGATCGCGTACGCGACCGCGTACGGATCGAGATCGTTGTGCAGCGGGTTGTAGCAGACCCCGGTGTTCAGGCCGATTTCCAGGTAGTCCGACTCGCGGCCGGCGCCCTGCAGCATCCGCTGCACCTGGCGGCAGAAGTCCCCCTTCACTTCCAGCACCAGTCCGCCGACTTTTCGCTCCGGATCGCCGGCTCTCCACCGCACGAGCTGATCGACGTATGGATACATGCACGCGGAGGTCTTACCGGTGCCCACGGCGCCGAGAATCATCACGCCCGTATAGAGGCCGCGCTGCGGAACCATCAGCCACGTCGGAT
Source organism: Acidobacteriota bacterium (assembly GCA_016190945.1). Classification (GTDB taxonomy): domain Bacteria; phylum Acidobacteriota; class Vicinamibacteria; order Vicinamibacterales; family UBA2999; genus JACPPO01. The sequence goes on from JACPPO010000058.1 coordinate 5,014, forward strand.
TGGGTGCCGGGCCGTGCGTGCGCGGGAGATGCGCTTCGCCGAGGACGAGCGACGGCGTCGGGCGCGACGAGGGCTCTGGATAGCGCGGGAGAGGCCGTGAGCGCACGCGATCGGGGCCGCGCGACGCCACGATCGCCAGGACCGACAGCGCGAGCGACGCGGCAAAGAACGTCGACGAAAACCACAGCGTCGCGTACCCGTACGTCAGCACCCGGAACGCCGGCGGATTCTGGAGGGCAATGAGGCCGAGGAACGGGCTCTCCGGATCCACCGGATGCGTGAACACACCCCACGTGCCAATCACGGCGGCGACACTCATCGCGACGAGCGCACGCGCGGCGAGAATGTTGCGGATCATGCGAGCCGTCTCCTCTCTCTGTGTCCCGCGGTTACCCCGCCACACCGCTCGCCGCCGCGGCGTGCGTCAGTGACGCCGCCCGAGGGCGGTTGATCTTGCCAGCCTGCTTCTGGTCCCGGCGTGGCAGCGGCACATATGACTCGGAGTGCTCGGCACGCCACGCAATGAACTCTTTGTCCTTCGCGAGCACGGTCTCGAGCAGTTGATTCAGCACGTACTCGGCCGACTCGCCGATGAAGTGTGCGTACGCATGGAGCGTCTCGTTGTTCTCCCGATCGAGGCGGCTGATCAGCCGGATGAATTGCTTGCCGCGCGTGCGCGGTTTGATCAGAGGCATGGGTGACTCCTCGTTGCTGTTCGTTGCGGGTCGTTCGACGTGGCGGCGGCCGGCCGGTCGGCCGGGGTCATGTCGCGCGCCATGGACAGCGCCATGGCACGTGTCATGGACACGGTCATGGCGGCGACCATGGCCAGTGCCATGCGCCCAGGCAGCCGGGACGTGAGCGACCCCTGGGGACGCGGCCGGGGACGGTCGGCGGGCCGCAGACCGGGGTCGCTCACGTCCCGGCTGCATTCCAGACCGGAATTTCCGGCCGGCACAGAACGCCGGCCGGCGGTCACCGACGCCGCTGACGCCCGCGTCCAGAACATGCTGCTGTACAGCGGGTTAGCTGCTCCAACACAGCGGTCGATAATGGGCGCGCTACACCTATAGATAGATCGGCGCCTCCGCAGGAACGGAGAGGCGGACGAACGCGCCCTGGGTCGTCGTCCCCCTCGTCGTCCGCGGCTGAGCTCCGTTACGCCGTGCCAACCAGCGGAAGGAGCTGTCCATAGCGATGAGGTAAGACATGGCATTCCAACCGGCCCGTCTCGCGGGCAATCGCGTCGGCCAACGTCGCCGACATCGTCGCGTCCAACACTGGCTCGCCACGCTCGAGCCATGCCCGATAGAGCGCTTGAAAGCGCGGCGCCCCAAACCCGCGGACCGCCTGGTCGTAGCGCTCGTCGGCGCCCCCCGGTGGCTGTCGACGCGCGTGAAAGAACCAGCGCAGGTCCTCCACCAGACTCGGGCGGAGCGGCGACGCGACCTGCTCGAAAAACGCCGCTTCGTACAGCGGAATTGCGTCCCGCTTGTGAGGCGGCACGAGCAGCCGCAGCGTCCACGCCGGCAATGCACGGAGCAGCTCGGCGTGGCGCTCCAGGAACCCGCGAAAGTCGATCGGGACGTCCTGCGTCAGCAGATAGAGAAAGAGGTGTGTGCGACCGTCCGGGTCGAGGGCGATCGGGAGCTTGTCCGGGAAATACCGGACCGTCTCGGCGTCATCCGCGCGGAAGGTCAGCGACGGCAGATCCTGACGTGGCATCCGGTACGTCAGCGTGAAGTACGTCAGCTTTTCTTGCTCCGTGGCCAGCCACGTTCGGTCCCGCTCCGCCAACACCGCGTCGAGCACCATCAACCGTTCGACGGCGCGCGGCAGCGTGGTCGGCCGCCGATACCGGTTGTCGGTCTCGCCTACGGCCCGATACAGGGGCTTGTGGTGAATATGGAAGAGGCGGGCGCGAGGATGACCGCACGGGCGCGCCGTCGCGTACCCGCGCGTCACCAGCGACTCGAAGAAGTCGCAGACCTTGCGGCCGTGCGGAATCCCGGCGAAGACGCAATACTGCCGTCCCACGCAGACCCCGGCGTGCAGCATCACCGTCACGAGAAACGCCGCCTGGCGATCCGTGAAGCCGTGGAGCCGCACCTGGCCGACGCGCTGCTCCCACGTCATCGCAGCAGCTCCTCTGCGACGTCGGGATCGAAGGGCGGACTCCCCGCGTCGGTGCTCGAGCCGCCCACCCGCGCGGTCGATCCGCGGAATCGGGTGAAGCCGGCGGCGGCCTTCCCCGACGCGTGCGCCCCGCGGTAGTGGACCGTCGTGACCTCGACGTTTTCCACCTCGCGC
>JACPPO010000057.1 GCA_016190945.1 Acidobacteriota bacterium
GCCGCACCCGCTGTTTGCGAGCTTCGTGGAGGCCGCGTACCGCCACAAGACCGGCAAACTCGCTCCGGTAAGCGTCACCGCAGGAAGTCATTCGTAACCGACACCTTCGCCCTGTGACCTTTGACCTACGCGTAAAATAGGGACCGTGAATCCCGTCCAGATTGGACCGCTCTTCGTCGGAGACGGGCACCCGCTCGTCTTCATCGTGGGCCCGTGTGTGATCGAGAGCGCCCAGCACACGGTCGAGACCGCGTTGGCGATCCGCGACATCGCCAGGCGCTGTGGCGTGCCGGCGATCTTCAAGGCCTCGTACGACAAGGCGAACCGGACCTCTCGCAGGTCCTTCCGGGGTCCAGGCCTCGATGCTGGACTGAAGGTGCTGGCCGATGTCCGCGACAGCACGAGCCTGCCGGTTCTCACCGACATTCATGAACCGTTTCATGCCGCGCCCGCCGCGGCGGTCGTCGACGTCATTCAGATTCCGGCGTTCCTCTCGCGCCAGACGGATCTGCTCGTCGCGGCCGCACGCACGGGGAAGGCTGTGAACCTCAAGAAGGGACAGTTCCTCGCGCCATCCGATATGCGGCACGCGATCGACAAGGTGACGGCCGAAGGCAATCACTCGGTGCTCGTCACCGAGCGCGGCGTCAGCTTCGGCTATCACGACCTCGTCGTGGACATGCGCGCGCTGCCTATGCTGCGCGAACTGGGCTGCCCTGTCGTGTTCGACGTGACCCACAGCCTGCAGCTGCCAGGCGCCGGCGATGGGGTGACGCCGGGCCTCGCCCGGTACATCGATCCGCTCGCGTCGGCCGGTGTAGCGGCCGGCGCCGACGCGGTCTTCCTGGAAGTGCACGAGGAGCCGTCGCGGGCGAAAAGCGACGCCTCGAACGCGCTCCGACTCGACCGGCTCGAGCCGCTCATACTGAAACTGAAGCGAATCGATGCAGCTGCCCGTCAGAGTGTCACGGCGGATGCCTCTGCGCCGGGAGAACGCCCGTGACGCGGTTGACGGTCGCCGACATCACGTTCGCGCGCAAGGTCCTGCAGACGGAAGCCGACGCGATCCTCGCGCTCATCGGTCGCCTCGACGACCGCTTCGATCATGCCATCCGGCTTCTGCTCGATTGCCGCGGCAGGGTGATTGTCACCGGCATGGGGAAATCCGGCATCGTCTGCCGGAAGATCGCCGCCACGCTCTCGAGCACCGGAACCCCGGCCTTCTTCCTCCATCCGGCGGAAGCCATTCACGGCGACCTCGGGGTCATACAGGCCGACGATGTGGTGGTCGCGTTGTCGAACAGCGGCGAGACCGAGGAGCTCGTGCGTCTGCTGGAGACGATCAAACGCCTCGGCGCGCGGCTCATCACGATCAGCGGCAACTGCGCCTCCACGCTGGCCCAGGCGTCAGACGTGGCGCTCGATTGCCAGGTCTCCCAGGAGGCATGCCCGATGAATCTGGTGCCCACCGCCAGCACGACGGCGGCGCTGGCGCTGGGCGATGCATTGGCCATGACGCTGCTCGTCGCAAAGGGGTTCCGCGAAGAGGACTTCGCCAGCCTTCATCCCGGCGGCAAGCTCGGCAAACGGCTGATGCGCGCCGGGCAGTTGATGCACGCGGGCGACAAGGCGCCGATCGTCACCACGACGACGCCAATGCAGGAGGTCGTTCATGAGATGTCGCGCAAGGGCCTGGGCATGACCTGCGTCGTCGACAACGGCCGCCTCGCGGGCATCATCACCGACGGCGACCTCCGGCGCCACATGAGCGTGTCCGTCAATCTCCTCGACCGCACCGCCGGGGACGTCATGACGCGTAATCCCGTGACGATCGACCGGGCGATGCTCGCCGCCGAGGTGCTCAACATCCTGGAACAGCGCAAGATCACCGCGATCGTCGTCGTCGACCGCAACCAGCAGGTCGAGGGCGTGGTGCACCTGCACGATCTCTGGAAAACTGAAATGTTCTAGAGGTGCGAAGGTGACTATGGCGACAGAGTTGTACCTCCTAGCCGTGCTGTTCGCCCTGCTCCTGGGGCTGATGGTAGGCAAGGCGTGGGAACGGTACAAGCTGCGGGATGGCCGCTGGATCGACCGTCGGCGGCTTCGCGAAACCCCGCACTACATGCTCGGCCTCAATTTCCTGGTCGACAATCAGGTCGACCAGGCGATCGAGGAACTGACGCACGCCACGAGCACTGACACCGATGCACTCGAAATCCAGATGATTCTGGGCAACCTGTACCGCGAAAAGGGGCAGGTGGGCCGTGCGGTGAACGTCCACCAGGCGCTGCTGACCCGCCCCGATCTCACCAAGCTGGAGCACGCGTACGTGCTGCTCTGCCTCGGTCTGGACTTCCGCCACGGAGGATTTGTGGATCGCGCGCTCGAGGCGTTCCAGGAAGTCCTGCAGCTCGACCCGCAGAACCGCTATGCCCTCGTCAACCTGCAGAAGCTGTACGAGGACCAGCATCAATGGGGCGAGGCACTGCGCGTCCGCGAGCAGATCGCAAAGATCGACGCCGGGCGACACCCGGACGACCAGCCGATTCTCGGCTTCCTGCGCAATGAGATCGGCAGCGCGCAGCAGCGCGCCGGCGACGTGGCCGGCGCCGCGCGCACGTTTGCGGATGCGATTGACGTCGATGGGCGCACGGTCCCTGCGTACCTGAATCTCGGGGACGTCCGCCAGCGGCAGGGCAACCTCCCAGGAGCGGTGGAAGTCTGGGAACGGCTGATCGACGCGGTGCCCGACCATGCGTATTTCGCTTTCGACCGGCTGGAGCGGGCGTACCGGACGCTCGGGACACCGCGCCGCTTCGTCGACTTGTGCGAGCGGCTGATCGATCGGGACCCGCAGGGCTGGCGTCCCCGCCTGGCCCTGTCGCGCCACCTGGTCGCCGCTGGGCAGCACCGCGCCGCATTCGATCGGCTGCTCGACGCGGTGCCCTACCATCCGCACGGCCTGGCCATCCATCAGGAGATCTGGGAGACGCTGGCGGCGCTGGAATTCGACGCTGCCTTGATACGGCGGTACGTGGAGCTCACGCGCGAAGCCGTCTTCTATCTCGATCCGCACATCTGCCGGCGCTGCCGCTACCGCAGCACCGAGCTGCTTTGGCAGTGCCCGCAGTGCCGCGAGTGGAACACGTTTGTCGA
>JACPPO010000060.1 GCA_016190945.1 Acidobacteriota bacterium
CGGCGACGACAACATCGTCTGGAGCACCCGCGGCGACGACAACATCGTCTGGAGCACCCGCGACGACGACAACATCGTCTGGAGCACCCGCGACGACGACAACATCGTCTGGAGCACCCGCGGCGACGACAACATCGTCTGGAGCACCCGCGACGACGACAACATCGTCTGGAGCACCCGCGACGACGATAACATCGTCTGGAGCACCCGCGACGACGACAACATCGTCTGGAGCACCCGCGACGACGATAACATCGTCTGGAGCACTGCGCACTCGGAGAACATCGTGTGGAGCACCGATTGCGGGGGCGCGGACTGCCAGGGCGTTGTCTGGGGAGCGCGCGGCGATGACAACATCGTCTGGAGCACCCGCGGCGACGACAACATCGTCTGGAGCACGGGAGACGTTGACCAGATTCTCTGGCCTGCGGCGCAGCCCGTCGACAACCGGCGCCGGGCGATACCCGGCGGCCACTGAAGGAAGAATCATGAGAACCCGCGTCACGATTATCTGGCTGCCCGATCTCGCGAAGTAGGAGCGTTAAGATAAGGGCCTGTCAATGACCCGAAGGCCCCTCGCCGCCCGCGAGTATGCGGGCGGCGCGCTCGCCGCCGCGTCTGCGGCTCTGGCGGTGTCTGTACTGTCGGTGCCCGTGCTGTGGCTCGTGCCGCTGACGGCTGCCGTAATCTATCTCACGTACCGCGGGTACCTGCGTCGGATCGAAGACGAGCGCCGGAATGCGCAGCGGATGGCCGAGCTGCATCTGGCGACCATCGAGGCGCTCGCCCTGGCCATCGACGCGAAGGACCAAACGACCCCCAATCACATCCGCCGGGTGCAGGCGTATGCCACTGGTCTCGCGCGCGCGCTGGGCATGTCGGAGACCGAAGTGCACGGCATAAGGACCGCGGCGCTGTTGCACGACGTCGGAAAGCTCGCCATACCCGAACACATTCTTGTCAGGCCCGGTCCGCTCACTCCCGAGGAGTTCCAGAAGGTCCGTATCCACCCCGAGGTCGGCGCGAAGATCATGAGGTCGGTCCCGTTTCCCTATCCCGTCGCTCCCGTCATCCTGAGCCATCACGAACGGTGGGACGGTCGCGGATATCCGGCGGGCCTGAGGGAAGATGAGATCCCGCTTGGCGCCCGCGTGATCTGCATCGTCGATTACTTCGACGCACTGACATCCGACCGCCCCTATCACCAGGCGATCAGCCGCGAGGCGGCGGTGACGCTGCTGCGGCAGGAAGCGGGCAAGGCCCTCGATCCGCGGGTCGTGGACGCCTTCGTCAACGTGCTGCCGCAGTTAGCCGTGGAGATTGAGCCCATCGAGACGCTCCCCAAGCCGGTACTGCAGCTGCAGGCCGACGACGGCCTCGGGACGCTTGGCATGCGGCCGTCTGAAGAAGCCCGGGCCTCGGTGTTCGCCGATATCGCGCTCGCCCACCGCGAGATTTATGCCCTCTACCAGATTGCGCAGGCGATGGGGACGAGGCTCGATCTGTCGGACATGATGTCGCTCATCTCGTCGAAGCTCTCAAACCTGGTGCCCTTCTCATCCTGCGCGTTGTTCCTGTACACGGAGTCGACGGAGCAACTGCACTGTCGTTTTGCGACGGGTACCGACTCGGAGCTGGTACAACAGCTGGCGCTTCGCAACGGCCAGGGGCTCAATGGGTGGGTCGCGCGCAATCGCCGTCCGCTGGTCAACGCACGGCCCAGCGCCGACTTCGAGGCCATGGGCTCGAACGCGCCGACGGTCCTGCAGTCTGCGCTCGTGTGCCCGCTGATCCTCGGCGAGCGGTTGATCGGCACGCTCGCCGTCTACCACACGGAGCCGAGCTTCTACCGCGAAGACCACCGCAGGCTCCTGGATCGCGTCTGCGAGCAAGCGGCGGCCGTCATCCACAACTCGCTCGTCTTCGAGCAGACGCAGGAGGATTCGCTGACGGATCCGCTCACCGGACTGCCGAATACACGGTCTATGTTCCAGCATCTGACGCGCGAGCTTGCGCGCGCCGCGCGCCTGAAGTCCGAAGTCTCGCTGGTCGTCATGGATCTCAACGACTTCAAGGAGATCAACGATACCTACGGGCACCAGATTGGCGACTCTACGCTGCGCGAGGTGGCCAACGTGCTGCGCGGTGCGATTCGCCCTTACGACATGTGCGTCCGCTACGCGGGGGACGAGTTCATCGTCGTCCTGTCCGGCTGCAGCCGCGGGCAGGCGGAAAACAAACGCGTAGAGCTGCAGGATGCCGTCCGCCGCATGGCGCTCGAAGCGCGTCCGGGCGACCGACTCTCCCTGTCCATCAGTGCGGGCGCGGCGGTGTTCCCGCATGACGGCGACACGTACGAGGCGTTGCTCGCCAGGGCTGACAGCCGGATGTACAGCGACAAGAGCTCGCGCAAGACCGACCCAACCCGCCGGGTGGTGGTGCCAGCTGCCACCGTCGACGTTGCCGCGACCGGACCGGGCTAGTCTTTCTTTACGTCTTCAGGGTCAGCGTCGATCAGCTGGGGGAGCGCGGAGCCGACCGACGGCACCAGCACGCCCGCCTTCACATACGTGAGGAGCTTCTCGCGCGTGTCGACGATGTCCAGGTTCCGCATCGTGAGCTGGCCGATGCGGTCCTGTGGAGTGAACATCGACTCGCCCTTCTCCATCGTCAGCCGCTCGGGCTTGTAGGTCAGATTGGGGCTCCTGGTGTCCAGGATCGAGTAATCGTTGCCGCGGCGAAGCTCGAGAACGACCTCGCCTGTAATCGCCCTCGCAACCCACCGCTGCGCGGTTTCCCGCAGCATCAGGGCCTGCGGATCAAACCAGCGTCCCTGGTACAACAGCCGGCCCAGACGCCGGCCGTTAACCCGGTACTGTTCGATGGTGTCCTCGTTGTGGATACCAGTGACGAGCCGCTCGTAGGCGATAAACAGCAGCGCGAGGCCTGGCGCCTCGTAAATTCCCCGGCTCTTCGCCTCGATGATGCGATTCTCGATCTGATCGCTCATGCCGAGGCCGTGACGGCCCCCAATCCGGTTGGCTTCCAGCACGAGCTGGACAGGCTCGTGGAATGACATCCCGTTCAGAGCGACCGGCTGCCCCTCGTCAAACCGAATGGTCACCTCCTCCGGCTTGATCGCAACATCCTCGCGCCAGAAGGGCACACCCATGATCGGCTCGACAATACTGAACCCGGTATCGAGCCGCTCGAGGTCCTTGGCCTCATGAGTCGCGCCCAGCATGTTCGAATCGGTCGAGTACGCCTTCTCCGCGCTCATGCGATACGGCAGCCCCGCGCGGCGCATGTACTCCGACATCTCGGCCCGGCCGCCGAGCTGGTCGATGAACGCCTGGTCGAGCCACGGCTTATAGATACGCAGTTGAGGGTTCGCCAGCAGCCCGTAGCGGTAGAACCGCTCGATGTCGTTGCCCTTGAACGTGCTGCCGTCTCCCCAGATATGCACGTCGTCTTCCTTCATCGCAACGACGAGCATCGTGCCGGTGATGGCGCGGCCTACAGGTGTGGTGTTGAAGTACGGGAGGCCGGCGGTCGAGATATGAAACGCGCCACACTGGAGAACTGCGAGGCCCTCGGAGACGAGTTGCGTACGGCAGTCGACGAGCCGCGCCTTCTCCGCGCCGTACTGGAGCGCCCGGCGCGGGATCTCGCCGTAGTCCGGTTCGTCCGGCTGCCCGAGGTTGGCCGTGTACGCGTATGGGACTGCGCCCTTGGCGCGCATCCAATGAAGGGCGGCGCTTGTATCCAGGCCACCCGAAAACGCAATGCCGACCCTCTGGCCGACCGGGACGCTCTGCAGAATATTCGCCATCGGATCTCCGACCCATCATCATACGGGGTGTGCTGGTCCCGTAGGGGGTACACTTCACGCGGCATCGGTTGTCACGGTTCTGATCACCGACCTAGCTAGTGCCGGTCACGCCTCGATCGCGCAGTCGCCGAAGCCAGATCCGGGATGGAGCAATGGGGAAAATGAAACCTACTGCTTTCTTCCGTTACATGCCGGTGATGTGGAAACCTGAATCGACCATCAGCACTTCCCCGGTGACGCCCCTGCCAGCATCGCTGAGAAGAAAGGCTGCGGCTTCCCCGATTTCGCCCGCCTCGACGTTCCGCCTCAACGGAGCCCGGTCGCGATAAACGTTGAGAATATTCGAGAAACCGGAGATGCCGGCGGCCGCCAGCGTCTTGATGGGTCCCGCCGAAATCGCGTTGACACGGATGTTCCTTGGGCCGACGTCGGCCGCCAGATAACGAACGGTCGCTTCCAGCGCGGCCTTGGCGACGCCCATCACGTTGTAGTTCGGGAAGACGCGCTCGCTGCCGAGGTAGGTCAGCGTCACGACGCTGCCGCCGCCTCGCTTCTCCATGAGCGGCACGGCGCCTTTGGTGAGCGCAATCAGGGAGTACGCGGAGATGTCGAGGGCGATGCGGAAACCCTCGCGCGTCGTGTTGGTGAATGGCGAGGAGAGCTCCTCCCGAAGCGCAAACGCGACGCCGTGCACCAAGAAGTCAAGGCCACCGAACTCCTGGTCGATCCTCGCGAACACCGCCTCGATGTCGGTGTCGGACGAGACATCGCACGGAAGAACGAGCGCCGGCTCGCCAAGCCCCTGCGACAGCTCGTTGACGTGTTCCTCGAACCGGTCTTGATAGGTGAGCGCGAGGCGGGCGCCGCGGCAGGCCATCGCCTGGGCGATCGCCCACGCGATCGACCGCTTGTTGGCGACACCGACGATCAGGCCATGTTTGCCGGTGAAATCGGCCAACCGCTACCGCCCGCGCTTGCGTCCGCCGCCACGGCCTGCCCCCTGGCCCAGCCTGTTGCCGCGCGGGCCACCGGGATGTCCGGGACGCTTGCCCGGCGGCCGCCCTTGCTCGGAGCCGGCTCGCGAACCGTCGGAGCCGTGACGCGGTCCCCCGAATCGTGGGGGCTGTGAGCCCCCCTGCGCACGCACCGGGCGGCGCCCCTGGCCAAAGCGCTGACCGGGCCTATTGCCGTCGAACTCCCGGCCGCCGCGGCCGCCGGGCTGGCGAATCGTAAAATCTGGAGCCTTGCGCTCCGGTAGCTGGCCCTCAGGACGAGGCAGCGTGGCGCGAATCAACCGGCGATGAACCGGGCCATCCTCCTCATCGCTGCCTGCGGCCGCCATCGGCTCCGCATCGGCGTCGGAGGCGGCGCTGTCAGGTGGCGTCTGGGGCTCAGACGCTTCGGGAGAAGCCTCGTCCCCAGTGGACGCCTCGTCCAGCGGCTCGGTGTCCTCCGATGCTCTGCGTGGACGAAGCATACCCTCCACCGGGTCGCCAGCCGCGGCATCCGGCCGCTTCCGACGCGGCGACGGCACCTTCGCCGCTTTGTAGTCATGGTCCGCGTCGCACGTGGTGCAGCGCGTCTGCTTCACCTGGTCGTCAATCATCGCCACGACGGCGTGATTCGTGATGCGGCGCTCGCGCGGACAATAGTCATCCAGAATGTCACCGAGCCGAAGCCGGCGTTGCTGCATTACTCCCCCGGAGCCGTTCCTTTCAGGTGGGATGCGAAAGGATGTAGGTAGCGGAAGTCTAGCAAATCAAATCCCAAATCCCAAACCCCAAAAACCAGTCACAGGCTCTGCCCTTGTTATCCCAGTAGAGCCCGCGACTGGCGGCCGGCCTCTCTTGGCGCGCCTCGCGCGCCCAAAACCGCTGTACGGCTGCGGCACGCTCGCGGGTCGCGTGCCAGGCGCGCATCGTGCCACGCAACGAGTAGAAGATTCTCGTTGGGAGCCGTATGGCGGTCCCAGGCCTTGGGCGGGGTTTCGGTGGGACTTGGGATCGGTCATTGGGACTGGGGATTCGCGCTCGCCAGCCACGCGCGGCATTCGTCAAGCGCCTTGCGGACCGCCTCCGGGTTGGTGGACTGCGCCGTCCGGCGGGCCTGGACCGAGGCCAGCGCCGTGGCGGCCCGTGGCGCGTCGGCGCCGAACATGTCGCTGGCCTCGCGCCATTGCTCCAGGGTCAGCGTGCTGAAATCGCGCCCCTCGGCGAGAAGTCGCCTGACCATGGCGCCGACGACTTCATGCGCGCGCCTGAACGGCATACCGCGCGATACCAGGTAGTCGGCTACGTCAGTCGCGAGGAGCAGGCCGGATGCGGCGCGCTCTGTGCGCTCGGCATTGAGCGTCAGCCGTGAGACCACAGCGTGCGCCGCGGCAACGGATGCTGCCAGCGTCGCCTCGGCGTCAAATACCGCTTCCTTGTCTTCCTGCAGATCCTTGTTGTAGCCGCTCGGTAGGCCCTTCATCGTAACGAGCCAGCCCGTCAGCCGGCCGATCGCGCGCCCCGCTTTCCCGCGTACGAGCTCGAGCGGATCCGGATTCTTCTTCTGCGGCATCATGCTGCTGCCGGTCGCCGAGGCGTCTGCCAAATCGAAGAACCCGTGTTCCTCCCCGGTGAAGATGACCAGGTCCTCGGCCACGCGGCTGAGATGCACCATTGCCAGGGACGTCGCGTACAGAAACGACGCGACGAAATCGCGGTCAGATGAGGCATCCATGCTGTTACCGACAATGCGGGAGAAGCCCAGTGCACGTGCGATCCGCGTAGTATCGACTGGGTAGCTTGTTCCCGCCACGGCGCCCGATCCGAGCGTCAGGGCGTCGGCTTCCTCAGCCGCCGTCGCCAGCCGCGCGTGGTCGCGGCGCAGTGCGGCGGCGTGGCAAAGGAAGTAGTGCGCCACGAGCACCGGCTGTGCGCGGCGCAGATGAGTGTAGGCCGGCATCAGCGCCGAACCGGCACGCTCGGCCTGGTCCGCGCACGCGGCCACGAGCGCCGCCACGCCGCCCTGGAGTGCGGGGATGCGCCGACGCAGGTACAGACGCAGGTCGAGTGACACCTGCTCGTTCCGCGAGCGGCCGGTATGGAGGCGACGGCCAGCGTCGCCGATCCGTTCGACGAGCTTGCGTTCAACGAAGCTGTGAATATCTTCGTCTGGGCCGGAAACGTACGACGAGTCGTACCGGCCTTCCTCGAGGATCGCCTTCAGCCCGGACACCATCGCGCGGGTGTCCTCGTCAGACACGACGCCGGCGGCCCCGAGCGCCTCCGCCCACGCGATGCTGCCGGTCACATCGTCTTCGAAGAGCGCGCGATCGAATCCGAATGACACCCCGAAGTCAAACGCCGCCGGATCGGACGCGACGTCGAACCGGCCAGACCAGAGCGTCATGCGCGGGGGACCGCCGCGTGTTCATGCTCGGCGGCCTCCGACGTGAGGAGCGTGCCCTTAAACAGCGTGATGCGCACCGAGCCCGTCACGCTCTCCTGCACCACGGCATTGACGGCGTCCATCGCCTCGCGCATCGGGGTGAACCATAAGCCGTTCCACACCAGGTGAGCGTATTCGGCCGCCCTGCCAAGCTTGAGCCGCGCCAGCTCCGGGGGGTGTAGAGACGTTTCAAGCGCCGAGTGGGCGGCGTGCAGGACGACCGCGGCAGGAGCCTCGTACACGTGGCGCACACGGACGCCAGCCACGTCACGTTCCGCCTCCGCAATCCGGCCCACACCGTGCCGGCCGGCGATGATCGACAGGCTCTCGATCAGCTCTGCCAGTGCCATCGGCACGCCGTTGATGGCCGCCGGCACCCCCCGCTCGAAGGAAATCTCGACGCACGCCGGCGTGTCCGGCGCCTCTGCCGGCGGCCTCGTGACGGTATACGCGCGTCCCCAGAGGTTGGCATGCGTGCTGTGCGGAGGTGCGAGTGCGCGCGCCGCGGCAATCACGCGGATGTCCGGGTTGAGCGCCCGCGCGCTGGCGTCCATGCGCTTCTGATCCATGCCGATGCAGCCGTGCGCAGTCGCGGTCGCCTGTTCGATCGAGGCAATCTCAAGCAGTTTCTTGGCAATGAGCGGCCGCCCGAGCGCGGCGGCCATCGGGTCGCGTCCCTCGTACAAAGCACCGGCCTGCAGCGCGGGCAGCACGAAGTCGCGGGCGAACTCCTCCCGGACGTCGAGCACGTGCGCCCGCACGGCGCCGGCCGCCAGCGCGCGATCGCGGATTTCTTCGAGGTCGCGCCCCTGCCCGAAATCCAGCGTCAAGGTCACGATCTCGGCGTCATATGCCTCGGCCAGCCACGAAATGACCGCTGAGATCGGGAGGCCGCCTCCGTAAGCGAGAACAATCCGCTCCCTCATGGTTTGGACATTCCTTCGAGCCACTTGACGAGCGCCCGCGCGCGGCGGACGTCGGGCGCGATGGCGAGAATCGTGTCATCGCCGGCAATGGTGCCGAGGACTTCGGGAAGGCACGCGCCGTCCAGTGCTACGCCGAGCAACTGCGCCTGACCGGGTCCCGTTCGCAGCAGCACGAGCTGCTGAACGCGATCGACGCGCGTCAAATACTCGGCGACCGCGCGGTTCAACAACAATTTCGGCGCGTGCCCGTTGGAGCCGGCGGGCATCGGTGCCTGATAGGCGGCATCGCGGCCTCCCTTGACGAGGCCCAGCTCGCGGATGTCGCGCGACACGGTCGCTTGCGTCACGTCGAACCCCGCGGAACGCACCAAGCGCCGCAGCTGCTCCTGGTTGCGCACCGGCTGCCGCTGGATCACGTCCAGAATCACCGACTGGCGGCGGGTCTTCATGGGTAGCTCCCAAGGATACACCAAAGCCTTGACTGTTTATGCATAGGAATGTATAAATATACCTTTTCGCCCTCTTGGAGAACATGGCTACAGTTGTCCCTCACGCGACCGATCGGCCCACGGCGGCGTCGCCGGCAGCGCGCACGCGCGTCGCGGTGGCCGGCGCGACCGGCTACGCCGGGCTGGAGCTGGTCCGCCTGCTGGCCAGGCATCCGACGGTGACGCTGACTGAAGCGATGTCGTCCGGCGCCACCGGCGCACCGCGGCCCCTCCCGGCGCTGAAGCGTATCTGGGACGGCTCGGTGGCGCCGCTGGACGTGGACCGGCTCGCCGTCAACGCGGACATCCTCTTTCTGGCGCTGCCCGAGGCGGCGTCGGCCGAGGTGGGGGCCGCGCTTCTCCAGCGCGACAAGCGCGTCATTGACCTGTCCGGCGCCTTCCGCATCCGCAGTGATGCTGACCGACAGCGCTGGTATCCGGCCACCCCCACGCTTCCGCCCGGAGTTGTCTACGGGCTTTCGGAGCGGCACGCCGAGGCCATTAGCCGCGCAAAGCTCGTGTCCTGCCCAGGCTGCTATCCGACGGCCGCCCTCCTGGCGCTCGAGCCGCTGGCCGATGCGGGACTGATCGAAGGCGCGATCGTCATCGACGCGAAGTCGGGGATTTCCGGTGCCGGCAAGACGCCGAGCGACCGGACGCATTTCTGCGAGAACCACGGCAGCGTGGCCGCCTATAGCGTGTTCTCCCACCGGCATACCGCGGAGATTGAGCAGGAGCTCGGCACATCCGTGACGTTCGTGCCGCACCTGGTCCCGCTCGATCGCGGCATCCTCGAGACGATCTACGTGTCGCTGCGCCACGGCACGACCGAGTCACTGGTGACCGATGCGCTGCAGCGCGCGTACGCGTCGGCGCCATTCGTGCGGCTGACCGGAAGCGAGCTGCCCGAGATCAAGCATGTCGCCCATGGCAACTTTTGCGACATCGGGTGGCGGGTTGACGAGGCGCGGGGCCGGCTCGTTATGGTGGCGGTCCTTGACAATCTCCTGAAGGGCGCCGCCGGCCAGGCAGTGCAGAACTTGAATATCCTGCTCGGCCTCGACCAGCGCACGGGCCTGCTGTGACGCGTCGCCTCGTCCTCAAGCTCGGAGGCGAGCTGCTCGAGCAGCCGGAGGATCTTCAGCGCATCGCCGCGGGCGTCGCATCGCTCGCCGGGCACGCCTCGCTGGTCGTCGTCCATGGCGGCGGGCGGGAAATTGACCGAGCCCTGGCTGCCGCCGGCATTCCGAAGCAGCAGGTTGACGGCCTCCGTGTCACCGATGCGCGCACGCTCGACATCGTCGTGGCCCTCCTGGCGGGCGCCATCAATACGCGACTGGTGGTCGCGCTGCGCCGGGCAGGTGCGAGGCCGGTGGGGCTCACGGGAGCCGACGCCGCGGTGGTCACGGTGCGCCGCGCCTCGCCTGTCGCAAGCGTGACGGGTGCGAAAGTGGACCTGGGACTGGTGGGTTCGCCAATCAACAACGGCTCGCCGCGGCTGCTCACAGACCTGCTCGCGCACCGTTACGTCCCTGTCGTGGCCTGCGTGGGCGCCACGCGTGACGGCCAGCTCCTCAACGTCAACGCCGACACGCTCGCCTCTCACCTGGCAATCCAGCTTGGCGCCCGGCGGCTGGTGATTGCCGGCGGCACCTCCGGCGTGCTGGACGCCGACGGACGAACCATCGAGCGGCTCACGTCCCGAGCGGCGGCGCGACTGATTCGAACGAGCACGGCGAACAAGGGCATGGTGGCCAAGCTTGAGGCGTGCCGCGCCGCGCTCCGGAAAGGCGTCGGCGACGTACTCATCGCGAACGGCCGCGACGTGCGCATGGAGATCCTGGCTGGCGCCCGGGCGCCGCTCCCTGGCTGCACACAGGTGGTGCGATGAAGGTGACACTCGACGACATCCGCAACCGCGAATCGCGCCACCTGCTCCAGACGTATAAGCGGCAGCCGGTCGCGTTCGTCCGCGGCCGCGGCGCGCGCCTGTACGACGTCGACGGCCGGGAGTATCTCGACTTCGTGTCCGGCATCGGCGTGGCGTCGCTTGGGCACGCGCATCCGGGCCTCACCGCCGCGATTGCCGATCAGGCGGCAACGCTGCTGCATACGTCGAACCTGTACTACCACCGGTACCAGGCCGAGGCCGCGGTGCGGCTTGCGCAGCTCTCGGGGCTGCCGCGCACGTTTTTCTGCAACAGCGGCGCGGAAGCGGTCGAGGCATGCCTCAAGTTCGCCCGCCGCTACTGGTATACCCAGGGCGCGACCGAGCGCACGGGCTTCGTGGCGTTGGAAGGCGCGTTTGCCGGCCGGACGCTGGGCGCGCTGTCGGTGACGCACAGCGAGCAGTATCGCGCGCCGTTCGGGCCGCTCGTCGGGCCCGTGACGTTCATCGATCCGCTCAAACCCGAAACGCTGGCTGCCGCGCTGACCGATCGCACGGCGGCGATCATTGCCGAACCCATACTGGGTGAAGGCGGCATCCGCCCGATGTCGCCGCAGTTTGCGGCGGCCATTAACGATGCCTGCGCGCGGACAGGCACGTTGTACATCGCGGACGAAGTGCAGACCGGACTCGGTCGCACCGGCTATCCCTTCTACGGGCAGGCGCTCGGCCTTCGGCCCGACCTGATGTCGGTCGGGAAGGCGCTGGGCGGCGGCGTACCGATCGGGGCCGCCCTCGTGTCGGAACGCGTCGCGCAGGCGGTGTCGCCCGGGGATCATGGCAGCACGCATGGCGGAAACCTCCTGGGCACCAGAGCGGCGGCATTCGTCCTCGATCAGCTGATGGGTGGCCTCATCGACCACGTGAGAACCGTTGGCATCCACTTCGAGCGGCGGCTCCGTGCACTCGCGCTACGGCATCCGTCCATCGTCGAAGTGCGCGGCATCGGTCTGATGCGTGGCCTCGAGCTGAGCATGGACGCCACCACGGTCGTCGATACGGCCCGCGATCGCGGCTTGCTCGTGAACCGAACGGACGAGAAGGTGGTTCGCCTGTTGCCTCCACTGAATATCGAGGCCACCGACATCGATCGCGCCGTGGACATGCTGGATGGCGTGTTCGCCGCACTGAGATCGGAGGTGCAGGTGTGAGGGCCGCCGCCATTGCCGGTGCCTGCACGCTGTCGCAGCCGGCGGGGGGCAAGGACGGATACCTTCGCGCGGCCACGGCGGACGACGCGGGTGTTATGCATGCGCTCATCGCCGGCCATCTCGCGGAGGGCCACCTGCTCCCGCGCGAGCGGGAGGAGATTGCCAGTCATGCGCATCGTTTCGTGGTGGCCGTCAAGGACGATCGCGTGGTCGCCTGCGCCGAGCTGGCGCCACTCAGCCTGGACGTCAGCGAGGTGCGCTCGCTTGTCGTGAGCCGCGACGCGCGCGGCCTCGGCCTCGGACGCGAGATCGTCGACGAGCTCGTTCACCGGGCGGCGACCGCCGGGTTTGAGAAGCTCTGCGCGTTCACGCACGCGCCGTCGTATTTCGTGCGCTTTGGCTTTTCAATCGTTCCGCACGTGTGGCTGCCCGAGAAGATCGTGACCGACTGCCACTGCTGCCCGCATTTCCGGAAGTGCGGTCAATACGCCGTGCTGCGCGAGCTGCGCCGTGGGCATCAAGCGTGTGTGAGGTTGGTGGCGCTCCATGGCTGACGTCAGGTCCTTCGCGGGCCGATCTCGTACCCCGCCGCGCAGGCGCGCGCGGCGGGAACCCGGCGAAGGCGGGCCCCCGCACGGCGCGGATTTCGCCCTCGCGAGCGCCCAGGGAGGGATCACCGCGCCGGCTGGCTTCAGGACAGGCGCCGTGCACTGCGGCATCAAGGCTGTTTCGTCCGCGCTGGACCTCGCGGTCCTGGCCGTTGATACGCCCGCCTCGGCGGCGGCGCTCTTCACGACGAATCTTGTCCAGGCGGCTCCCGTCACGATCTCCCGCCAGCACATCGAGCGGACCCACGGGGTGGCCAGGGCCGTTGTCGTCAACAGTGGATGTGCGAACGCCTGCACCGGCACGCGGGGCCTCGCCCATGCCCGGCAGATGGCCCAGGAAACCGCCTCTGCGGTCGGCTGCGCACCGGAGGAAGTGCTGCTCGCCAGCACCGGCGTCATCGGCGTGGCATTGAAGATCGATCGTGTGGTGGCCGGCATCCGTGCCGCCGTCCTGGCGCTGGCGCGCAGTCACGGTAGCGACGCCGCGCTCGCGATCATGACCACGGATCGGTTTCCCAAGGAACACGCGGCGACCGTGCGGACGCCTCGGGGATCGTTCACCGTCGGCGGCATGGCCAAGGGAGCGGGCATGATCGAGCCGAACATGGCGACGATGCTCGGGTTTCTGACCACCGACGCGAAGGTTTCGCCCACCCTTCTTCGGCAAGCCCTCCGCGCATCGGCGCACGACACCTTCAACGCCATTACGGTCGACGGTGAATGTTCCACGAATGATTCGCTGTTTGCCCTGGCCTCGGGCGCGAGCGGCGTGGCTGTAGACAACGCCACGTATCCGGCGCTCGTCGCGGGGTTCCTGACCGTCTCCCGCGAGCTAGCGCTTGGCATCGTGCGCGGCGGAGAAGGCGCCACGAAGCTGATTGCCGTGACTGTCTCCGACGCGCGCAGCGTGGATGCGGCACGCCAGGTGGCGCGGACGATCGCAAACTCGCCGCTGGTGAAGACCGCCGTCCACGGCGCCGATCCGAACTGGGGCCGCATTGTCGCGGCGGCAGGGCGCTCCGGGGTCACGTTCGACATCGACCGGGCCACGGTGCACGTCGGCGGCACCCTGCTTTTTGAAAAGGGCTCACCACATGACGATGCGGCGCCGCTGGCGGCGGAACATCTGAAGGGCATCACCGTACGGATCGACGTGAGCCTGGGATCGGGTGGCGGCGCGTCAGCGACGATCTGGACCTGCGACCTGAGCGCCGAATACGTCCGGATCAACGGCGAGTACCGGACGTGAATCCCTCGGCTCCACCGGCGACGCCGGCCAAGAACTTCCTCTCCATCCTCGACCTCTCCTGCCGCGATCTCAGCCGGTTGATCGACCTTGCCGCACAGATGAAAGCGGAGCGCCGTCTTGCGGACCAGGCGGCAACCGCGAACGCCCTCAAGGGGTGCCACGTGGCGATGCTCTTCGAAAAGCCGTCGCTTCGCACCCGGTCCACGTTTGAAATCGCGATTCGTGAACTCGGTGGCCACGCGCTGGACCTTCCCGCGCAGTTTGCCGACGGCGGGCGCGAACCGCTGGAGGATGTTGCCCGAAACCTCGAGCGGTGGGTCACGGCGCTTGTAATTCGGACCTACGCGCACGCGAAGGTCACGACGTTTGCATCAGCGGCGCCGAGGCTTCACGTCATCAACGCGCTCAGCGATCAGGAACATCCGTGCCAGGCGCTGGCGGACATGCTCACGTTGCGCGAGCGCTGGGGAGAATGCGACGGTCGCACCATCGCCTATGTCGGCGACGGCAACAATGTCGCCACCTCCCTTGCGCACGCCGCGCCACGGCTTGGCGTGTCGGTAAACCTGGCTTCACCTTCCGGCTACGAGCTTCCCGCGCGGGTCATCGAGGACGCGACGCGCGGCGCGCGCAAGGGCGCGCGCCTGCGGGTCTTTGTCGATCCCCGCGAGGCGGTGGCCGGTGCCGACGCCGTCTATACCGACGTCTGGACGTCAATGGGACAGGAGCAGGAAGCGGCCGAGCGCCGGCTCGCATTTCGTCCTTTCCAGGTGGGCAGCGCGCTTATGGCTACTGCCGCACCAGGCGCGTTCTTCATGCACTGCCTGCCCGCCCGTCGCGGCGAAGAGGTCACGGCCGAGGTCTTCGAGTCCCCCGCGTCAGTCGTCTTCGATCAGGCAGAAAACCGGCTCCACACACAGAAGGCGCTCCTGATGCTGCTGCTGTCGTAGTCCGGGACCGGCGCTTCGTTTCAGTCCGGTCTCCGATTCGCGCCGCGGAAGAACGCTCGCACCGGCTCGAAGACTGTCGCTTCGTGAGCGACGATGCTCCCAACGGAGTCTGAGGGACTAGCTAGGTCTGTAAAGCCGCTGCGGCATTTTTGATCGCGACGCTCATAGCGGCCGGCCCTAAGAGGAAGACCGATCCCTAACCCAGAAGGCGCGTCCGCAAGACCTCACACGTTCTGAAGTTCTGCATATTCCGGCCGCTGGGCGCGCGGAGCCCGGCGGATCGACTGGCGTTGATAGGCTTAGGTGCCGGCGCTCTCGCCAAGCGCCGGGGCTCGCCTATCTAGGCTGACCGGTCGTCGCAAGGATGCACGGCGGCCCGAGACCGGCGTAGTGCGTGGTAAGATACTGCAAATAAAGGACTTAGGGCGTCGCTGGTCATTGGTCATGCGACGGTCATTACGTGCGAGCGCAGACGGATAAGGACGGTTTTTAGGGGATGGTCCCGGACGGGCTAAACACAGGTTAGCCGGAATTCAATCAACCAATCAATCAGGCAGCAGACAACTTAGCCACGTGCAACTTCTTGCGGCGCCGTTCCATGTGCCAGAGGTCATACTGGGTCTGCTGGTTCATCCAACTCTCGGCGCTCGTGCCGAAGGCGAGCGATAAACGAACGGCCATCTCAGGGCTGATGCCTGCGCGGCCGTTCAAGATGCCCGACAGGGTCTTGCGGCTGACGTCCAGCGCCTCGGCGGCTTGGGTCACGGTCAAGCCCAGCGGCTTCAGGCACAGTTCTCGGAGGATTTCGCCCGGGTGCGGCGGGTTGTGCATCTTCATCGGTTGACCTCAGTGATAGTCTTCATAATCCACGCGCTCAACATCCTTGCCGGAGAACGCGAACGTCACCCGCCAATTGCCGCTGACTTTGACGGCCCAGGTGCCCCTCCGGCTACCTTGAAGTTCATGGAGGCCCAGGCCGGGCAGGCTCATGTCCAGCGGGCTAGTTGCCGCATTGAGCGCGCCGAGGATCAGGCGCAATCGATCCTCATGCTTGGTCTGAATGCCCCGTTTGGTGCCGGCGGCGAAGAACTGTTCCAGGCCTTTATGCCGAAACCCCTTGATCGCCACCGAAATCAGTGTAACGTATGCGGTTACAGATCACAATCCGGCTAACAACCAAATGGAGCCGTCGCGCGAACCGTCCCGTGTGATCATGTCGCCGTGGCACGCGGCTCATTTGGCACGTTAGCCGGACCGGGATCGATCGACGTCCAGACCAACTGGTCAACGTTTACTCAGCAGATCCCAGAAGCCACGAGGATCAAGGATCGGCAATGGGGCTTTGTCCGCAACGTCGAGCAGATCCCGGTCGCCCGTCACCAGAACGTCGGCTCGTCCAGTCGTCGCTGACGCCAGAATCCAGCGGTCATCAGGATCTCGAACCGGTACGTCGGAGGGTTTGCGCGGTTTCGGCACGACTTCTTGATCTCGAAGCAGCGCCAAGATGTCACCAATAGTCGCGACGGGTAGCTTGATGCGACGGCTGAGCACCTCGCGAAGTTCAGTGAGGACGACTTCGCCGGTGATCAGCACGTGCTCGGCCAGCACGACGCGCGTCACATCCGCGCAAAGCCCGCGCGTGGCAAAGGCCGCAACCAGCACATTAGTGTCGAGGAACACTCTCACGAAACATCCCGCGCGACGTCCTCATCAGTCAGGTAGCCCCGGGCCTCGGCAAAAGGCAGCACCCGGCGGCGCAGGTCTTCAAAGCGGCGCAGGGACAATTCGCGGCGCAGCGCATCTCGGACAATGTCACTCCGACTTTGGCCTGTTCGTTTGCATAGTCGGTCGAGGAGTCGTTCGAGGTCTTTATCAACGCGGATCGTCAGCGTACCTTTCATGTGTTACAGTGTAACACGCTGCGGACCGGCTAACAACGCGCTGCACCAGTCGGCCGTGGCGCTGTCGGTGGACGGCCACCGGTGAGCGCGAACGTTGAGTATTCCGAGGGGACCAGGCCGAGGTTCGCCATCAGCTCGCGCGGATGCGTGAAGCTGCGAATATCGCCGACCTCCGTGACCAGACCGACGGCGGTAACAAACGACACGCCGCGCAGCGCCTGCAACGCGTTCACCACCGGCGCCCAGCGCCACGCCGGCGTGAGCTGCCGAAGTTGGTCGGTGAGCCGCTCGACGCGGCGTTCGGTCTCATCGATCGTGTCGCGGTACTCCTGCAGCGCACTGTGCTGCGGGGCGAGGGGAAAGCTGAGATCGGCGAGCCAGCGGCGATAGGGGCGCGTCCAGCCGGCGCGACTTGGATAGCGGCGGCCTTGCCGGAGCAGGAACGCTTTCAATCGATGTTTCGCCTGGGTGCACAGGCCGACGGCATCTTCCCGCGCCCGGACGAGGTCGCGCAGGGCTTCATCGTCGGCCGTCGGGATGTAGATCGCCGTGAGCTCGCCGGCGCGATGCAACCGGGCCAACGCGTCGCCATCCCGCCGATCGGCTTGATCCGATCGCCGCTTCGCTTCGGCATGCTCGAGGGATTGACGACGACGCAGTCCTCCCCTGGCCGGTGAGATAGCGGTGGATCCCAAACCCGCACGGGCCGGCCTCGTACACGAAAGCGTAACCGCCGGTTCGGCGCTCGCAGGGCCCGCAGGACCTTGGCCACCGCCTCCAGGTCGCCGGGGATCACCCCATAGTGGCGCACTTCACCACCTCGCCCCTCCTCGGCGAGCGAGACGTCGATCAATTCCTTGTGGACATCCATCCCCACGAACATGCTACGTTTCGCCATGACCTGCCTCCGTTGTATGTGGCTCTGCGCGTCGCCCTCATCGGCGTCGCGTAATCCACGACTTACTACGTGAGGCAGGTCTCTGCTCCGACAGCCATACTGCCTAGCTGGACTGGCGTAATGCGACAACCCTGAGCGAAAATATGAGGTCAGCATGAAATACAAAGTGGTTCTTAAGAAATCCAAGGAAGGCTACAGCGTGTCGAGTCCTGGTCTTCCCGGCTGCTGGTCTCAAGGTAAAACAGAAGACGAGGCCCTCGAAAACATACAAGATGCGATTCGCGAGTACCTTGAGGCGGCCGTTAAGATTTCAAAGGGTGCGAAGGTGCGCGAGGTCGAAGTTCCAGTGTAGTCGTGCCGAAGCTTCCTGGCGTAAATCATCTCCGGGCTGTTCGAGCTTTAGAAAAGGCCGGTTTCAAAATCGTCAGCCAAGGTAAGCATGTCGTGGTGAGTGATGGGAGTCGCATTCTCACGATTCCTCGCCACAACCCGGTCAATGAATACACAATGGACGGCATCGTTCGTGACGCTGGTCTCACCATCGAGAAACTCAAGAAGCTCCTATAGCACGTGAGTAACCGGGAACATAGGTAACAGCGTTAACCGGGAACATGGGTAACACCCAAAGCTGATTTCCGGTGTGCAGTGCCGGCGGACCGACCCAGCATGCTGAGTGGCGTGTTATCGGTCGCCGCGCTTGTCTGTGGCTACCTGCGCATCAGTGTCACTGATCGCCGAAGTGGCCATGTGCGGAGAAAAACCCGTTCGTCAAGAACTGGTCGATCGAGGGTGGACCCATGGGTGTTTTTCGGAGCCACATGGCTACGAGGTGATTTCCTAAGAACGGCCCGAACGTCCGAACGAGTAGAATTGCGCCCGTGAAGCCCTGGCTGGCGCACTACGACTCGGACGTCGCAGCGAGCCTCGCGCCGTACCCGAACAAAACCCTGCTCGACTATCTCGCCGACCTCGCGCGCGATCGCGGCGATAAGCCGGCCTTGCTCTTCAAGGGCGCGTCGATGTCGTACGCCGCGCTGGAATCGCACAGCAACGCATTCGCCGCGGCGCTGGCATCGCTTGGCATGCGCCCGGGCGACCGCGTGGCGCTCCTCCTTCCCAACTGCCCGCAGTTCCTGGTGGCGCAGTTCGGCATCTGGAAAGCGGGAGGCGTGGTCGTCGCGCTTAACCCGACGTACAGCGAACGCGAGCTGGAGGCGGCGCTTGCCTCATTTGGCGCCTCGTTGGTGGTCGCGCTCACCCCGTTCTACAGGCGAATCAAGAACATTCAGGCGCGCACACACGTCCGGCGCGTCGTTGCCACGTCCATTAAGGAAT
The DNA here is from genome assembly GCA_016190945.1 of Acidobacteriota bacterium. Lineage (GTDB taxonomy): Bacteria > Acidobacteriota > Vicinamibacteria > Vicinamibacterales > UBA2999 > JACPPO01. Next base: position 18,722 of record JACPPO010000060.1, read on the forward strand.
ACCTACCGCCCGCACTCCGTCTGTTGTTCACGATCTTCAAGGAAAAAAAGGGCGGGCACAGGGTCACGACTGCCGCGGAGGACTTCTGGTTCCAGTCCCTGCTGCGGGCACACCGCGCGTCCCCGCGGCCGGCGGTCACTGTGCGGCCCGACGACCGCGCGATCATCCTCTCGAGCGGAGGCACCACCGGGACGCCCAAAGGCGTGGTCGGCCTTCACCGTCATTACGTGGCCGCCGGCCGTCAACTGTACGAGTGGACCAAGTCGGCGTTGACGCCGTGGGTCGACGTCGTCATGCTGCCGCTGCCGATGTTCCACGTCTACGCGAACGTGGGCGTGCAGGCGCTGGCGTTGGTGGCGCCCACGCCGATGTCGCTCGTGCCGAACCCACGCGATATCGCCGACCTGCTCAAGACGATCCGCCGGGTCAGACCCGCGTTCTTCAGCGGCATCCCCACGCTCTATACGGCAATCCTCAACCATCCCGACGTCCGCGCGGGAAAGGCCGACCTCAGCTCCGTCAAGCTCTGCTTCTCCGGCGCCGCGGCGTTGATGGCCGAAACCAAGGAGCAATTCGAACAGGTCACCGGCGCGCGCATCGTCGAAGGGTATTCGCTGACGGAAGGCATGATGGCGTGCTGCGTGAATCCGGTGAAGGGCACGAACAAGATTGGATCCATCGGCCTGCCCTTGCCCGACGTCGAGGTCCGCATCGTCGACGCCGAGCACGGCAGGCGTGAGATGTCCTCTCGGGAAGTCGGGGAGCTGATCCTGCGCGCGCCGCAGTACATGGCTGAGTACTGGAACAATCCCGCCGAGACCGCGGAGACGCTGCGGGAGCACGGCGACGGAGGCCCCTGGGTGCATACCGGCGATCTCGCGTACATGGACGATGAGGGATATGTCTTTCTCGTCGATCGCAAGAAGGACATGATGAAGACCAGCGGGTTCCAGGTATGGCCGCGCGAAATCGAAGAAGTCCTGGCGGCGCACCCTGCGGTGATGGAGGTCAGCGTCGCGGGGATACCGGACGCCGCCAAAGGCGAGGTCCCGCGGGCATGGGTGGTCCTGAAGGCGGGCCAGACGGCGACCGAAGACGAGCTGCGCGCCTACTGCCGGGAACGTCTTGCGCCGTACAAGGTGCCGGCAAAGGTCGAATTCCGAACCCACTTGCCGAAAACGATGGTCGGCAAGGTGCTGCGGCGCACGCTGGTCGCGGAAGTTCAATCGGACGAGTAGAGCCGGCCGATCGCCTTCACCTCGACGCCCGCCTCGTCCAGCGCCGCACGAATTCGTGCCGCGAGGTCCCCGGCGCCGGGCGTATCGCCATGCACGCAGATCGTGTCCACGGCGAGCGGCACCACGGTGCCGTCAATAGCCTCGACGACCTGATCCCGCACCATCCGAATGACGCGACGCACTACGCTGTCGGCGTCCCGGAGCACGCTCCCCTCGAGGTGACGCGGCACGAGCGTGCCGTCGGGCTGATACGCACGATCCGCGAACCCTTCGCTGGCCGTGCGAAGGCCCGCGCGCTTCCCCGCGGCAACCATCTCCGAGCCGGGGAGACCAAACAGGATCAGGGCGCGGTCGATCACGGCAGCGGCACGAGCGATGGCGTCGGCAAGCGACCCGTCGCGGACGGCCATGTTGAAGAGCGCGCCATGCGGTTTCACGTGCTGCAGCCGAACGCCCTGGCCGGCTGCAATTGCCGCCAACGCCCCGACTTGATACACCACGAAATCCTCGACGTCGCGCGGCGAGAGCTGGAGCTCGCGGCGGCCAAAGCCTTCTGGATCGGGAAAGCCAGGATGCGCGCCGACCGCGACGCCGTGCGCGCGCGCCAGTGCCACTGTGGCTCGCATCACGCCCGGGTCGCCCGCATGGAACCCGCACGCCACGCTGGCCGAGGTAATGTGCGGCATCAGCGCGGGGTCCTGCCCTGCCGGCCCGCCCGACGACGCTTCCCCGACGTCACCGTTCAGATCGACGCGCATGGTTCTTCACCGTACAGTGCGTGTAATTCCAGTATTCCTGTTAATTGTTGACACATTCCTGAAAGTTCAACCATATGGCAATTGGGGGTTTTATTGGGAAATTCCCACGCCATGGCCGTTGCCCCTGGGGAGCGGGTCGGTCCGTGGTTTACGGCACGAGCCGTAAATACTGGGGGGAGCCAGGCCGGCAATCCAGGACGGGGCGCTTTCGGGCGCCCCCTCCTGTCTTCTTGGCGGCCCATGAAGGGGCCGCCCCTGCATCCTAAACCCCCGCGCCCTCGGGATATTCCAGCGCCAGCTTCAGTTCGCGCGCCAGCGATTCGACGGTCGTACCGCTGCGTTTCCAGGCGCCTTCGCTCTCGAACCGAAGATCGCCGATACGGCGTCCCCACGGGGCGATCACGCGGCCGATCGCCCTAAAGTCGCTCCGGTCCACATGCTCCTGGTCGAGGCGCCGGACGACGTCCGGTGAAACGCGCACGAAAGCGCGCAGCGCTGTCGCCGATTTGATGCTGTACTTCCGCCCCACCCAGGCGGCACCGAAGACGACCGACACCTGCTTCAGGTAATTCACGAAGAACCGCTTGGAGTCCTCGCGGAAATCGGCGGACTTGCGCGGGCCGCCGAACGCGTCGCTGGCAAACAGCTTCTTCAGCTCCTGCGCCAGTGGCGCCTGCGCGACACGGCCCCGGCCCACGCCGAGCAGCTTGATCTCACCCTGCAGCGGGGACTCCTCGCGATCGTTGAGGGCGCGCACCACGTCATGCGCCGCCGCCAGCGCGTCGTCCCGATACAGCTGCCGGCCGGAGAGACTCACCAGGTGCGATGGGTTCAGCCGCGTGTGCTTTGCATTGATCGTGACGAACATCTGCACCACGTGGTCTTCTGGGAGCCGGTCGAAAATGATGGCCGGCACCGAGAAGTCCTGCTCGCGGAAGTTGTCAATGTCGGCATGGAGCGCCAGCAGGCGGTGCTGGCCGTCGATGGCTCGGAGAATGCCCTCGCGCTCCGGGACTTTGAGCTGGCCAACCACCGCACCTGATTCCGCCGGCTCGAACGTCAGTTTCTCGTCGCACGAGATGATGACGGCGCCGGGAATCGACGGCAGGTCACGGGCTTGACGGCATTGCTCGTAGTACTGCACGAGTTCGTCAATCTTTCGCCTGATGATTTGCCGCTGATAAGCCTTCTCGCTCGATGCGATACGGCGCTCGAGCAGATCCCAGTTCACTTTCGACGGTATTTTTTTCTTGCCGCCGCGAACCGCAGGCTGACCGGATTCCCCGTAATTCAGCACTTCGAAGCGAACGAGCTTATCGATATCTTCGGCAGTCAGCGACGCCTGGTAAAACTGCACGCCAAACTGCTGCATTTGGATGGCCGCCACGTTTATCATGTAGGTCCTCTCCGCGACCCCGTCGCGGGGTACGGGAAGAGGCGAATTGTAGCGACCCGCGGCCCTTCGGCTCAACCCGTTTTTTCGGTTTCTTTTCGAACTTGGTGCGTTTCGGACACCTGTGGCCTGCTCTATCCAGCGAGAGAACAAGGAGTTAGGTGGGGTTCGCCCGCATGCCATGTTTTGCGCAGTGGCATTTGCCGTTTTGACGGGAGTGGCCCTTGATCCCTCGCATGATCCCTCGTCTCGCCGAAGTTCATCAGCGTCGGCAAGGAGCGCTGTCGGCGCACACGGGGCCACCTCAAAAATGAGATTGAGTCGCAATGCTAACAGCGGAAGGGGAAAGGAGGAATCCCCTTTCCCCTACAGGCTTACTTGAGGGGGACAGTCCAGAGGTAGATCGTGCGGCCGTCCACGTTCTCGGTCTGCTGCGGCTCGATATCGCCCATATCGAACGCGTGGGAGACGACCCGGGTGCCTGGCTTGAGCTCGGCGTTGAGCTTCGGCAGCAGCTTCAGGTTCAGCGATGGCAGCAAGTACAGCGTGACGACCGTGGCCTCGCTGATGTTGCTCGTGAACAGATCCTGGTTGAGGAAGCGAACCTTGTCGGCCACGCCGGCGGTTTTCAGGTTTTCCATCGCTTCCTTGATGCGCTGCGGATCGATGTCGATCCCGACGCCCCGCGCGCCGTACGTCCGGGCGGCAGTAATCGGGGTGCGCCCGTCGCCGGAGCCGAGGTCGTAGACGACGTCGCTCGCCGACACCTTGGCAAGCTTGAGCATCGCATCGACAACTTCCTGGGGGGTGGGAACGAAGATGACGTCGGGCGTTCGCACCGGAGCGGGCGCGGCCTGCTGCCCCGATGAAGGTGCGGCCAGCGCCGCAACAATCGCGAATGACAGAACGAAAGTACGCAGTCTCATGACCCTCCCTCAAGTTGTAGAAGATATGAGCTCAGGAGGCCGGCTTCTTCTGTCTCCTGATCATTAGCTGAACCGGATTATATCTCCGGGCCGATTATGCCATACGCGCACGGTCGGCATCGTCCGGAAGTGGCGGATACGACCCCCGCTCACAGCGTGGCTCGACGAGCAGAATACGGACCGGAAGGCTGGACGGCAGGGCGAGCCCTGCCCGCCCGCCAGAGCGCTCGGGCCGCGCGCGCAACAGCGAAACGCCACGGGAACGCCGGCAACGATTCGAGGTACGGCGCGCCGCGCCGCCGGTCGGCTTCCCGGAACTCATCCCGGTACTCAGTCGGGTGGGCCACGATGGCGGCGATCTCCCGAAGCATCGGACCCGCACGGCGATCGCCGTGCGGAAACAACCGGCAGAATTCATCCACCGTGTCGATCGGGTCGAGCCCGACAAGACTCGCGTACGCATGCACGCAAGCGCGCGCGTAGAGGCCGCGCGGCCAGTGCAACAGGTCGTTGCGTTCGAGTGCTTCGAGCCGCTCACGCTTCATCCGTGTCGCCGCGCTGATGTCTTCGAGCCGAATACCCTTGCGCTCGCGATGAAGACGAAGCCGAAACACAAAGATCTCCTGGGAGGTCATTTCGGTACCGGGAGGTTACACGAACGGGCGGAAAGGGGTGTCGCTCTACTACCCCCTGGATATCGCACGTCGCGTAGGATTGTACACTATGAATAGCGTACGCCTCAGCGCGGGTTCTAGGAGCTGGTGCGAGGGGTTCTCTTCACTCTCTGGGAAAGGCGAGCCTCAGGCGCGGGCCGTCGTAGGCATTCTCATGGCGAACGCCGCTGCGTGTCCATCTCGCCATCGAACGCCTTCTCGAACTCGTCGCTGCCGGGCTTGAACCTGGCGCCGGCTGCTCGTGGCTTCCCGACGCGCGACCGATTCGTCGGAGGGGCTGACATCGACCGATTACGACATCGTCCCGCAACCCGCCGACCATCGTTTGCTCGTTCGACTGCACGCGCTCGCCAATCCGCGCCGCAACGAAGCCCTCGCCAGACTCTGTGACACGCTCAACGTGCTCAAGGTCTGCTACCCTGGGACCGACCTCACGCTCGTCTATCAGGCGCCTGTGGTTGCATAGATTTCTACGCCCATGTCAGGAGGCCGGAAATTAGGGAAGCAAGATTCCTTCATGGCATGAACCCGCTCCCGGATAGGACGCGCGTCATCATCATCGGTGCAGGGTTCGCCGGCGCCGCGGCCGCGTGGGCGCTCGGGCAGACTGACTTGGGACCTGGGATCATCGTGGAACGGGAGCCGACCCCCGGCGTGCACGCCTCGGGCCGCAACGCGGCTCTCGTGCGCGTGGTGGAAACCGATCCGGTCATGCGCACCCTCGCGCTGCGGTCAGTCGCACATATCCGCCGGCTGGCAGACGGCCATGGCGAGCTGATTCGTTCGACCGGCAGCCTCACGCTCGCGGGCCGTGGGAACCTGCGGCGCCTCGAAGCGGCGCATGCCGCACTCCGGCAAGCCAGGATCGCGTCAGAGTTGCTGCCGCTCCGCGACGCGCGTCAACGGTTTGCGTTTCTGGAGCGGATGCAGTTCGAAGCAGCGTTGTGGTGCCCGGCCGACGGGATCGCTGACATTCACGCGCTGCTTATGACATACCTGGAGCAGGCGAAGGCCAAGAACTTCGAGCTGCACGCCGGGTGCGGCGCGGACCGGCTCCTGATAGAAGGCTCTCGGGTCGTAGGCGTCGCGATCGGAGACGCGGAAATCCGCGCCGACGTCGTGGTCGATGCGACCGGCGCCTGGGCGGGCCTGCTCACGCGCGAGCGATCGCCGCTGCCTCTTCAGCCTTTTCGCCGACACCTCTACGTCAGCGGCCCGCTGACGTACGTCGGCCGGAGCTGGCCGTATGTCTGGTTGATGGACGGAGAGGCCTATCTCCGCCCAGAAGGCGACGGTCTTCTCCTGTCTCCGTGTGACGAGACGCCGTGGCCGCCCGGTGCGCCGCCCACCGATCCCACGACCGCGATACTGCTCGCCGAGAAGCTCTCGCGCTGCGCGCCAGGCCTCGCGGATCTGACCCTCCGACAATCCTGGGCCTGCCTTCGCACTTTCGCGCCAGACCGCCGGCCCGTCATCGGGCCCGATCCCGTCCTTCAAGGCCTGTATCACGTGTCCGGACTCGGCGGCTCCGGCATGACGGCCAGCGCGGCCATTGGCGAGCTGGTGGCTGCCGCAATTGCAGGCACCCGCCCCGACTGGTTGGATCCTGCCACCGTCGTCCCGGCACGCTTCAGCGTCCCTGGGGACGCTCGCGTACAGTAGGACGGGCATGCGCGACGCTCGTGCTCCCGCTCGGCTGTTGGCCCAGGACGCCCCCCGTCTCGGCGTGTGCCGCGCCGCTGAATTTCCGCCGGCGCCGACCCGATCGCCCTCCGAACCGCGCGATGTGGAGCGGCACCGGCGCGCGTTGCGGTGGCGCTGACATGACACACGTCTCCATTTTTTTGATCTCGGTTTCCTCGTCGGGTACTTCATTGTCAAGGAGATGTACAAAAAGGAGCAGCGGGACGTCACGCTGCTCGACTCGCTCCTCGTCTACTTGGTCGTCGCGACGCTGGTCGGCGCGAGGCTCGGCCAGGTGCTGTCTACGAGCCTTTGGAATATCTGAGGAATCCCCTCGAAATCGTCAAGATTTGGGAGGGCGGCCTGGCCAGTCATGGCGGTTTCGCGGCCGTCCTCCTTGCCCTCATGATCTTCTGCCGCACGCACCGTGACGTGTCCTTCCTGTGGCTTGGCGATCGTCTGGCCATCCCGATCATGCTCGCGGCCGGATTCATCCGGGATCGGGAACCTTTTCAACTCCGAGATCATCGGGCGGCCGGCCAGCGTCTCCTGGGCTGTCATCTTCACGGCGGTCGACGCCGTGCCGCGCCACCCGACGCAGATCTACGAGTCACTCGGCTACCTCGCCACGTCGCTCACCCTGTACGTGTGGTATCGGGCCACCGGACGTCAGCCGCGCGAAGGGCGGCTCCTGGGGATGGCCATGATCCTCGGCTTCGGCTGGCGCTTTATGGTCGAGTTTCTTGAAGGAGAACCAGGAAGCCTTCGAAGTGGCGCTTCCCCTTAACATGGGCCAGCTGCTCAGCATTCCCTTCATCCTGATTGGGCTGTTCTTGCTGTTCAGCGATCGGGAAGGCAGAGCCATCTTTGCAAGACAACGATTGAAGATTCTATTCCTTGTGGCTTTGCTGGTTCTCGCAGTCGCGGCGCTGGTCACAACGACCACGGCGCCTGTCTTGACTGCGGGGCATCAGCCGCGGAGCGGCGAAGTGGCAGAGGTTGACCAGATCTCCGATCATTAAGTTATCCGGTGCTCGCCACGCTCGCCCGCGTACCGTAGACCGCGCAGTCTTCCTCGCGTCCGGCAAACCGGGGAGCTTGCGGCCCGCGAACAGCCTTGAGTCCTTTCGCGGTGCCCCCTGGAAACTCCGAAGCGATCCCCCCTGAGCCGGATAGCTCACAGAGATGATCGTGCGGTCTACTTCATGAGGGAACGCGGAAAGAAAATTGAGTGGCCTTGTGCAAATCGACGAAATGCGAGTTCGGGTGCATCATGATTGGAACGGGTGCCGGACCGCCGAAGTTCGACTGGGCGATCTCCAGCAGACCCACTGGTTCCGGCCACCTGGGGCACCGCGTCCACTGGTGCATGGTTATGTGTCCTGCACCAGCATCGTGAGTGGGGACATTCCACACGATTGCAACTGCTCAAAGGCGTCAGACGCGCCCCATCGGTTACTCGTCTGCGTTCTCAAGAAGCACAATCTCACCTCTGCGTGTATGGAACTTGCGCGACGTGCCGACGCACAGCGATTATCGCCAACGAACGGATGCACACGTCCGCTGGCCGCTACACGATAATGCCCTTCCGAACCGCATAGAGCACGATCTCAGCCGTGCTGTGCAGATTGAGTTTCTGCATCAGATTCGCCCGGTGGGTCTCGACGGTCGAGAGCCCGACGTTGAGCTGGGTGGCCACCTCCTTGTTGGAGCGTCCTTCGGCAAGCAACTGGAGGACTTCGTTCTCCCGGTCGGTCAGTAAGTCAAAGGAATCCGTCAGGCCACGCGCCTTCAGCCGGCGGATGTAGTCTTCCACAAGCACGGCCGTCACGGCTGGACTGAAGAACGGTTTCCCCGAGGCGACGGCGCGCACCGCCGGGAGAAGGTCCTCGTCGGTCGCGCTTTTGAGCAGGTAGGCGCGAGCACCCGCGGCGAGGGCCCGAATGATGTAGGACTCGTCGGCATGCATGCTGAGGATGATGACGCCCGGCGGTCTCTCGAGTTTCTGCGTACGAGCCGCGACGTCGATTCCGTTCAGCTTCGGCATCCCGATGTCAAGGATCAGGAGATCGGGTCGGTGCTCCTCGCTGAGCCGTACGGCTTCGAGGCCATCGGCGGCTTCAGCCACCACGGAGTGTCCGGCCTCTTCCAGCAAGCTCCGCAAACCACGGCGCACAATACTGTGGTCGTCAGCCAGCAGCACGCGCAAGCGGCACCTCCGTCGACGGTGCTGGCCACGGGAGACGAATCGCCAGCCGGGTGCCTCCGCCCTCGGTATTCCCGATCGTCATCACGCCCTGCAGTTCCTTGACGCGCTCTTCGATCCCGCGTAACCCGAGGCCGGTGCCACGTCGGGTGGAATCAAAACCGACGCCGTCATCGGTCACCGATACCTTTAGTTCGTCACCCTCCCTCTTGACACTCACGCTGATCGAGCGCGCCATCGAGTGTCGGACGCAATTGGTCAGGGCCTCCTGGACTGCTCGATACATGCACGTCCGATATCGCTCGGGCAGGATGTCGAAATCGCCATCCATATGTAAGTCGACGTTCAAACCGTACCGGCTGATGACATCGCGGACGTGCCATTCGAGCGCCGCCTGCAGGCCGAAGTCATCGAGCATGCTGGGGCGCAAACCGAGCGCGAGATCCCGGACCGTTCGGAACATGCTGTCGACCAGGTTCTTGGATTCGGCGACTGCCGCACCTATGCGTGCGTCGGCTGGTGCTGGCGTCCGCTCGATCCGGCCCAGTTCCATCCGCAAGGCCGTGAGGACCTGTGCCACGTGGTCGTGGAGCTCGCGCGACAGGTGTTTCCGTTCTTCTTCCTGAGCGGCATCCCGCTCTTGCGCGAGCTGGCGCATCTGCCGCTCGGCTTCCTGGGCGACAGCCCGCTGCTCGTCGGATCGCCGCTCGAGGGTGCGAAGCCGCAAGACAGCGACCACCGCCACCGCCATGCCCAGGAGGACTGTCTGCCAGAGTAACCGACGCAGGTCGTCACGAAAGGCGGCCTGGCGGCGCGCGACTTCGGCGCGCTGCGCATCGAGGTTGGCATTGTTCAGCTCCTCGATCTCCTGGGCGATCGTGAGGATTGCTTCACGCCGCGGCACCACTTCTTGCCGCAGAAAGTTCGCACTGCGAAAGATCTTCTCAGTGATCGTCCAATCGAAGAGCGGCTCGAAAGTTTGCCAATACTCGTCAAGTTGTGCCTCCAGGCTGCGAATCCGCTCGGCCTGTGGTTTGTCAAGCACAAGCAGTTCGACTACTGTCGCCCTGTTGTTCTGACGGAACTCGGTGATCCGCTCGCGGTACTCCGGTGCCCGCTCGCGCGCCACGTCGAGCAGATAATCGCGCACGAAAATACCCGAGAGATTGACGTCGGATCGCAGACGCCGAAGTGTGGCGTCTACCTTCTGATGGTGGGTATTCAGCTGATCGAGCTGAGTGTAAATCTCCTGGGCTTTGCGTGACGAAGCCACCATTGACACGACGATCAACAGGAGAAGGCCTCCCAGCCCAAGCGCCGCCACGATCCACGTTCTGAATCGCATCAAGAACCTCCGGACGCCTCGATGCGCCGCCAGATAAGGTTAACGTGTCTCACGACCGGGTAAGCATCCTGCAAACAGGGGAGATTGCCCCGCCGCACTGACCCATCCGGTTCCCCCTCAATAGGCGCGAAAGCCCCCTCTCAACCGGATAGCTCCAAGTGGATGCTGCGTTGTTCACTGAATTCGTGCGCAGGGGCAAGTTCGAAAACGAGAGGCTCGAGCAACGAGAACCGAATTCATACTCGTGGACCGTCGAACACATGCGCGCGTGCCTGGATGCGTTCGATGGGACTGGGCCGATTGTGGTGCTCGCCAATCGGGAGCCCATCCGGCACGATCGTGCGGCCGACGGCCGCATTGTGGTGAGGCGTTCGGCCAGCGGGCTTGTGACGGCATTGGAACCGCTGATCGAATCGTGTTCAGGAGTATGGGTGGCACATGGTGCCGGCACCGCCGACCGCGTCGTCGTCGATTGGCGGGACGGGCTGGACGTGCCGCCCGCCAATCCCCTGTACCGCCTCAGACGGGTGTGGCTCAACGAGCGTGAGGAACGAGGGTACTACTACGGGTTTGCGAACGAGGGATTGTGGCCTCTGTGCCATCGGACCCACGTACGACCGGTTTTCCGCTCGGAAGACTTCGACGCATATCAGAACGTTAACAGGCGCTTTGCCGAGGCGGTCCATGAGGAAGTGGAAAGCGACTCTCCTCTGATCCTCGTGCAGGACTACCATTTCGCACTCGCGCCTCAAGCTATTCGCGCGCACCTTCCGCTCAGTACCATCGTCGCCTTCTGGCATATCCCATGGCCGCATCCGCGCGACTACGCAGTTTGCCCGTGGGGCCGAGAGCTGCTCGAGGGTCTCCTTGGCAGCACGATTGTTGGATTCCAGACGCCGGGAGATTGCGAGAATTTTATCGAGACCGTCGAGTATTCGCTCGACGCCCATATCGACCGCGGGCGAAACGTCATCGCCTACGGCGATCGACGGGTGACGGTTCACGCCTATCCGGTGTCGGTCGAATGGCCGAATCGTCTGGCGAGCCAATCGCCGCCCGTTGAAACGTGCCGGGCGGTTGTCCGTCGGCAGTTGCCGCCGGACGTCCGCCTGGCCGTCGGCGTGGATCGGTTGGACTACACGAAGGGGATCAACGAGAAGTTTCTGGCGGTCGAGCGGTTGCTCGAATTGCACTCAGAGTTCCGCGAGCGCTTTGTCTTTGTTCAAATCGCTGAGCCAAGCAGGGAGTGCCTCGCGGCCTATCAAGCGTGCCGATCCCAGTTGGCACAAACCGTCGATCGCGTCAACCTCCGCTTCGGCACAGACCGCTACCGCCCCCTCATCCTGCTCGAAGCACATCACGAACCCGCGGAGGTGTACCAATTCCTGCGGGCAGCCGATGTGTGCTACGTCGGAAGCCTCCACGACGGGATGAACCTGGTCGCGAAGGAATTCGTCGCGGCACGAGATGACAATCAAGGGGTGTTGGTGCTCAGTCGGTTCACGGGCGCGGCCCGGGAACTCACTGATGCATTGCTGGTGAGTCCCTTTGCCATCGATGATTCCGCCCAGGTCCTTGCCCGAGCACTGGATATGACGCCAGAGGAACAGGCGAGCCGCATGCGTGCCATGCGAGCTGTGGTGGCGGAGTTCAACGCGTATCGATGGGTCGTCGAGATGCTGACGGATGCCGCCCGTCTGAGGGCGAATCGAGATCTTCGCCACTATCACGAGGCGAACTGGCGCGCCGACACGCTGCCGGCGCAGTCATGAGACGCCCATGTACGTGACGCAGGACCGCGCCCTCATTGACCACAGCCAGAGTAGGGTCGCGTCGGATTGGCCGACGTTATTCCCCCTCGGTGGTGAGTTGAGATTTCTGGTGCACGGAGTGATGACTGGTCGCGGTTCCGTCGTTCGGTGGTCGTCCCGACTCCTCGGAAGAGAAATCCATGTGTCGCCCATGAGCGGAACGTGGCTGCGAATACACGAGGCTGAGGACAACAAACATGGGGTGGAAGCCTGACCGACCATGCCCAAATCGATTGCGGGGTCCGCCGCGATCATGAGTAGCGGCATTCTCCCCCTCGAAACGCGAACAATGCTCCCGCTGCTGCGACATCCATACTTCGGCCCGGCAGGACGTAGTCTGCCGGCCTGCCGCGACTGAACCAGTCCACTTACCAGATGGCGAACCTCGCTGCTGGGAGCCCGGCACTGGTGCTGGCGCGCGAGGTTCCGCCGCCGCCCGCGTGGGTGATTCGTCTGCGTCCGGATGTTGAGTTCGCATGAGCGCGATTGCCCTAGAGATCACTCCCCCGGCCCAGAAGTCGGTCAGACCTTCCCGAACCGTCGAGGGTATCGTGCCGGCGGCGTCGGCGCGTTCGGGCTTCGTCGATCTCACACGAGCGGTGGCGATCCTGCTGATGCTCCAGGGGCATACGCTGCATACCGTGCTCGCGAGCGACGCCCGCACCGGTACTGCGTTCTACATTTGGTCGTTCCTGCGCGGCCTGACGGCATGCATGTTTCTCCTGTTGTCGGGATTCGCGTTCACGTTCGCCACCCGTCGGCATTGGGTCGACCATCTGACGTTATCCCCGACGATCGGGCGGCGGCTGCGCCGGTTCGGATTCTTCCTGCTGCTCGGCTACGCGCTGCACTTTCCGATGGCCAAGCTGGCGCACCTGTACGGGATGAGTGAGGAGCGCTGGCGAAGTTTTCTCGTCGTGGACGTATTGCAATGCATTGCAGTGATGCTGATCCTTTTGCAAGGGCTGGTCCTGGTCACCCGTACTCCGAGGCGCTACGCAAGTGTGGCGGCAGTCGGCTGCCTCGCGATCGTCGCGCTGACACCAGCTATGTGGCGGTTCGACTGGACGGGACCGCTACCCGTGGGCCTTGCCGCCTATCTCTCGCCGGCCACTGGCTCATTGTTCCCGCTGTTTCCCTGGGGCGCGTACGTGTTGCTTGGTGCGGTGCTTGGCGATCTCTACATGCGCCGCGGTGCTATCGACGTCGCGAGCTTCGGCAATCGTGTCTTGTTGCCAGGCGGTGTGGGCCTAGTCGCGCTGTCAATTGTGGGCGCAAGCATGCCACTGGCCCCATTAGGTCCGACAGACTTCTGGTTGACCAGCCCGAATCAGTTTCTGCTGCGCGCCGGGCTGGTGCTGCTCGTCCTGGGGGCGCTGGCTCACATAAGCCAGAGAATCTCCAGGCAACCCTATGTCGTGCAGGCGCTCGCCCAAGAGTCGCTCACGGTCTATGCCATCCACCTGTGCATCGTCTACGGGTCGGTGTGGAACGTTGGCTTGCGGCAGCTCGTCGGGCCAACCCTGAGGGTGATTCCGGCGCTCGGCTGCATAGTGGTGGTATGGGGGGCCATGGCGCTCCTCGCTTCCGCTTGGCACTGGTGTAAGCACCGCGAGCCCGGCGCTGCGAAGTGGGTCCGGCTCGGGGTATCAGGACTCCTGCTCGGCACGTTGATCTGAAACCAGCCACGGGCTCCGCCCTTGATATCCCGCAGAGCCCGTGGCTGGTTGCCAGCACCTCTTGGCGCGCTCCGCGCGCCTAGGACCGCTATGCGGCCGCTCCATTGGTGGGATGAGCCAGTAGCGCGTCAATGGGATACCGTTGACGGTCGGACCGTCCTGCATCGTCCGCTCCCAGTTGGTAAAGTCGACCGTGCCGGGGAACGGGGTCAGCATCACAAACTGGGCAAACGACACGCGGGCCCGTTGCGCCATGTCGGCGGTGGCCTCAAACGTCTGCGGCGTATCGGTGGGCAGTCCGAAGATGAACGACCCGAGCACGTGCACGTCATGCGACCTGAATGCTTGCAGTCGACCGACGAGGGCCTCTCCCGCATCATTGAAATTCTTGAATACGGCTTTCAATCCCTCCGAGGTCACGGATTCGACACCGACCAGCGCGCCGCGGATCCTGGCGCGCCGCATAGCCGCCAAAAACTCGGCATCCTCCGCAGCTTCCATCGTGATTTGCGTGCAGAAGACCATGTCTTCCGGCAACTCCTCGAGCCGCGCCATCAGCCCGAACCGCTGTTGCCGGAGTTGCACCAATCCCGCGAGGTGATGCCCGTCGCTCCGTCGCCGGGCGGCGGCGAGGTCGGCGAGCGTGACCGGATAGAAATTGTCATCAGCCAGCAGGATGAACCTAAAACCCACGCGGCGGAGCGCAACGATTTCCCGGACGACGTCTGCGACGCGCCGCTGACGCGGCTTCTGGCCGTCGGTACGCCAGACGGAGCAGAACGAGCAGTGTTTCGGGCACCCGCGCACCGTTTGCACGGAGCCCCACATATATCGGTTGCTCGGCAACAGATCCAGCGGGCTGGCGTGAACGCGTTGCCGTCAATCCTCCCGCCGTCATAGCGTGCACGCGGTGTACCGGCAGCGCAGTCACCAAGCACCGTTGGCCAGACCAGTTCGCCATCTCCTGTGACCACCGTTTGCGCCGCGCCGTGCTCGCGCGCTTCGTCGGGAAAGAGTGTGGCGTGGATACCGCCGAATACGACACAGGCGCCCCGCGCTCGCCCCTCTCGCCCAAGCCGGTACCCGCGCCACGCATTCGCGGTATGAATTCCAATTCCGATCACGTCGCCGGCCTGGACGCGGTGCTCGGTAAACGCGTCGCTCGAGACGAGCGGGATGGTCGACAGTATGCCAGGTGGCAAGGGTTGCAATCGCCACAATTCGTTCGAGCTGCGCAACTGGTCGAGATCAGCGCCGAACGCAGAGGCGAGATTGAAATAATTGTCGCCAATCCACGTGTGCGAGGCGATCACTCTTCTGTCCAGTCCCCCCCCATCCGCCTCGGACCGGGCCCCGGCATGTCGTCCAGCTCACGGTACGGGCCCTCAATCCGCCATCAGATCACGTCGTCTCGAAAGGCCGGGGCCGTTGGCGCTACTGAAACGGTTCTTCGGCTCGGCAGCCTGTTGTGGATATGCCGCACATTCGACCGAGGGCCGGCAGACGATTGCAAACGGCGCTGACCTACGCGGTCGGCGTGATTAGAAGACGCCGCGCCCGAGATTTCTGAAGACGCGAGGGAGCCAGTGCGGGGCGACGAGATGAATGCGAGGAAGAGATGTGAGGTCTCCATATCTCGGGTGATGTGACGGCGATGACGGCCTATTTGGCCGTGATGATGGGATGACCCCGCCGGTTCTGCTGCCAGCAACCCTCATGCTCTTCGAAACAGACCGGCGACTCCTCCCCCTTGCTGACTACCAGCACGCGATCGGCAGCGAGGCCAAGGCTAGCGAGATATTCCTTGACCGCGTTGGCGCGCCGCTCGCCGAGGGCGAGGTTGTACTCGCCGGTCCCGCGGGCATCGCAATGCCCTTCGATCGTGATCCGGGTCGAGGTCCAGCGCCGCAGCCACTCGGCATTCTTCTGCAGAACAAGGCGCGCGTCTTCCCTGATCAGGGATTGGTCGAAATCGAAGAACGCGTCACCAAGTGGCCGCTCGGCATTCAGCTCGTCGAGCGTCTTGCGTGCAAAGATCTCCTCCTCGGTCAATGCCGCGGCTGGTGCTGGGACAGGCTTGGGCTCTGGAGGGAGGGGAGGAGGCGGTGGTGGAGCCGCCGGAGCCGGAGGCGGAGCAGGGGGAGCACTGGCAACTGGCTGGACCTTCTTGCCACAACTCGCTGTCATGATAACAGCGCACGCCACGACAATCATCAGTACGGGTAGGTGTCTCATCGGATGCCTCTCGTATCGGGTACTGCTGGTCCCGACGCATCGGCGTAGAGCGGACGACTGGACCCGCAGCAGTTCGCCTCCGCGGAATTTCACCGGTCAGATATCCACCGGTATCATTCGCCGTGGCGATATCAGGTTCGTCGGACAGGATGCCGGCTGCAGCGCTGTAAACCCATCCTGTAAAGACAGGAGATTGGCACCGGAAATCTTGGAGCCCGTGTGCCGGCGGCGAGCCGCTACTTGAAGTTCTCCGCGACCATTCACAATCGGCTGTCTGGCACATGCGTCGCCCTCTTCGGAGCTGGCGGCTTGGTCTGGCGCGCGGTCGTGCCGAGGACGGCCACAATCAAGTCGTCTGGCGCCAGTCGATTGGCGTCGCCTTCGCTTGTTGCTGCCGACGTACTCATAATTGAGGCGGGCATCGTTCATAAGAGCCACGCTAGGGCTGGGCGAGCGGAGGGTCAGCCGGCTCGCGAGAGCCCGCCATCAGGGTTTCGGGCGCACCGAGCAGCTTCGTCATTTGCCTCAGCGCTTCGTCCCGGGCAGCCTCGAATGCGCCCAGTAGTTCGGCTGGTATGGGCTTTCCAGGTGGCAGCTTGCGCTGCTCGACAAGCGGATTGACGAACACCCCGCGCTTCGTCAACCGGTAGTCCAGGTGAGAACCCGTCACCACGCCGGATGCACCGACCCGTCCAATCACCTTGCCTTGCGAGACTCGAACGCCGGGACGGATTTCCTTGGCGATCGACGAGAGGTGCAGATAGTAGGTGTGATAGTCATTCGCGTGCCGCAGGCGGACCAGACGGCCCGAGGCTCCGCTGAAGCCGGCAGAGATCACGACGCCGTCAGCGACCGCCAGCACCGGCGTGCCCACGGGCGCCGCATAATCCACACCCAAATGGGCACGCCGGACACCGTGGACGGGATGTAGCCGGCGCCGCGAGAAACGCGATGTGACACGGGGGTCGAACGGCAACGGCGACCGCAGGAAAAATCGCCGGACTGAATGCCCCTTCTCGTCGAAATAGCCGGCCTTGCCGTCGCGGTTCACGAAGCGAAACGCCTGCAGACGGCGACCGCTATTGACGATGGTGGCGGCGAGGATGGAACCATAGCCCGAAAACTTGCCGTCACGGGAGTCCTTCTCGAGCAGCGCCTCGACGCGATCACCAGGCTGAAGGTCGGCGTTGAAATCGAGTTGACCGCTGAATATCTCAGCCAGGCGAAGCGCCAGGTCGATACGTTCACCTGCCTGGTCGACAGCGGCCACGAGGGATGGATGCTCGGCGTCGATACGACCGCTCATGGCCGCCATCAGCCGGAGCTTCGGATACATCAGAATCTCGGCCTTCAGCGTCTTAGGCTCGCCGGTCGTGGCTCCCGCCACACGGAGGAACCGGTCATTGTCGATCGCGTACTCGAACGAACGAAACAGCCCACCAGCGCCGACCACAAGTTTGTACGGCTGGCCCGCCCGAAGCGCCCGGGGATTGAATACGGTGTACGCCGCTACGACCACCTCGTGCGCGATCTCCCGACCGATCTGCTGCGCGCGCAGCAAGGCATCGAGCGTGGCATGCAGCGGCACGCGGTCCTCGACGATGGTGGCATCCATAGGCAACTCAATGTCGGTGGCCCGGGACTCGAACTCTGTCGACGGTGCGACTCCGCATGCCGGCAGCGTGGTAATCGCCATCATGAGTACGAATACAGACCGATGGAGCCGCCGATTGGACCGATGCGCCGGCATCAATGCACGTTGCATCAGGTTCTCGGCGCGGGCAGCCGCTCGGCCGGAATGCCCAAGGCGAGCGCGATCTCACGGAGTGATGACTGAACCGTCCGGACGTTTCGAGGTCCCATCCGCAGGAGCTGTTTCTGTGCGGCTGTCAGCGCCTCGACGTCTGGAGTGGCGAAGCCGTACCCAACCCCGCCTTGCGGTTCCGCCCGCACGGGTTCATCAACGGTCGGCGTCTTGAGCAGGAGGACGATCGCACGTTCGAGCGTGCGATCGAAGGGTGTATCAGGAACGCCGAGGTCGCGGTACGCCTCCTCGATACGAGGCTTGAGCGTCGCATACAGACCCGCGGCGCCGGCCGGATCGACGGAGGCCGTTGCGGCGGCCAACCCTTCATACCGTTCATAGCTATGCGGATCGATGTACAGTTCGCCGCCGCGTTCCACCACGCGGAAGTCTGCCGACGGGCGCAACGCCCGAAGCTGCCCGGCCGGTGTCCGTCCCTCAGCGATGATCGACACGACGACCACGAAATCGCGGATCAGACCTTGTGTCGCAAGCCACGCGGCGACACGTGGATGCGAGGTGATCTGTTTCATTAGCTCTCGGGCCAGGGGATCGGTCTGGTCGAGCGGCGGCAGAACGATGGATGCGGCGTTGCCGCCGAGCGGCTGAACGGGTTGCTGCGGCGCCTCACCGCGCTCGGGTTCCATGGTTACGGGTGCCGACGTCTGCCGGCCGCCGAAGGCGATGTATCCGGCGATGGCGATGGTGGTCACCAGCGCGGCTAAGACAAGCCACAATCCGAACGGACGCCTCGGGGGAGGCAAAGGGGGCGGCTTGGCTGGGGTCTCCAGCAGCTCGTAGTCCGGCAGATCCGGCATCTCATTTCGCGAGTCGATCATCAGAACCGTCAGCTCCGTCCGCCATTGTGAGGCTGATGTCCCATCTCTCGGAGTTCCCGTTCCGCTTGCAACCAGTCCTCCAGATCTCGACCGTGCTGGCGTCCGCGCCGTTCGAAGAGGTCGTACGCGCGCCGGGCGATATCTTCGTGACCGTTCTGTGTCGCCGTCGCGGCGGCGCTCCGCGTTCGCTGGCGTCGCCTGTCCGATCCTTCACGTTGAAGCTTGCGTCTTTCCGCCATACGTCATGTTCTTTCCGGAAGGCCTCCGAGGATTGGGGAGTACCTCAAAATGATGCTTCGGATTGCAAGTCGACACGCTGCAGACTCAATCCGCTGTTGCGGCGGATGAGTTCAAGCGGCGCGAGATGCGGGGGGCGATTAGAAGACGCCGCGGCCGAGATTTCTGAACACGCGAGGCAGCCAACGCGGCGCGGTGCGATGGATGGAAGGAAGAGAGGCGCGTTGGTCCACAAATTGCCGAAGCGATCTCATCCCTGCAACCATAGCGCCGTCACGATCCCCTGTCAAACGTGTTCGTGTGCCAGATCTCGTCCCACCCCTGCAGAAGCGGCGCGATGTGATCTTCCGGTGCGCCATGACCCGCGTCTATCTCTTGTTGTCGGCGGCGCGATCGCGGTCAGATCGAGGCACGTCTCGCTCGGCGTAGCCCCTTTCCATCAAGCGGTCGTCATCCCGCTGTGGAAGGAGTGGTGTATCGCATCGCGATGCGTCTCAGGCGGGCATTGGGCCACGCGCTGCCTCCAGAGCCGGCATCGAGTCCAGGGTAGTGTTGGGGAGCACGCGCGAACGGTCGCCGTCGAGGGCACACGTCGACCAGCTCACGTATGGACCGCGCGATCAGCTGACGCCTCGGGACGTGGCGTCTCCTCACGTCGCGCGATCGTGCGAATCGGGAATGGAATCACAATGCCCTCCTGGTCGAAGCGCGCGTGCTATCGCTTGATGAACTCGTGTTTGATCAGGTATGGGTCGACAAACTCTCGCGCCCGCAAGATGACCGTGAAGTTGATACTCGAGTCCCCGTAGGTGTGATAG
>JACPPO010000059.1 GCA_016190945.1 Acidobacteriota bacterium
CATCATGATCGTGTTCAGCGCGTTCTTCGATCGCACGAGGCCGCCGTAGAAGAAGGCCAGCGCCGGGGTCATGAGCAGCACCAGCGCCGTCGCGGTCAACATCCATGCTATGTCGGCTTGATTCATCGCTCACCTCGGTGATGAAATCGCCCTGCCGGCCATGCCCGGGCGATGTTCTGACCGCGCCTGGGGCATCGTAGTGAAACGGCCACGCGTATAGTACACGAAGGTGTTACCGAGAGTTCAGGGATAGGAGGCCTTGGCGGGCTCGGGCGAACCGACGATTGTTTCCTCGACACTCACCGCCGCGCCGTCCCGCCGCGGGAAGAGAAGGCGCAACAGCGGCGGTGTCACCATCGTCGTCGCCAGGACCATGATCACGCTGGCCGAGAACACCTCCCGGCCGATCAGCCCGTTGGCGAGCCCGTAGCCGGCGACGATCAGTCCAACTTCACCGCGCGAGATCATCCCGGCGCCGACGCGGATTGATTCCTTCGTGCTGAAGCCGAACAGTCGCGCAAACAGGCCGCAACCGACGGCTTTGGTCACGATGGCCACCAGCACGAGCGCGATGGTAAACGCCGCGCGCTCCCCAAGTTCGCGGCCGTTGGCCTGGAGTCCAATGCCGATGAAAAAGGCGGGAACGAACATGGAGTAGGTAAGCGGGTGGATCCCCGCATCAACCTGCTCCTTGAACTCCGTCCTGGCGACCAATACGCCCGCCACGTACGCGCCGGTGATGGCCGCCACAGCGCCCAGATATTCGGCCGCCCACGAATAGAGAAACGCCACCACGACCGCCGCCGCCAGCACGCCCTGGCTGACCCCCAACGACGAGGTCCACCGAAGCACCGGCGCCAGCCATCGGCCCGCGATCGCGGCCGCCACGAAGAACGCGGCGATCCGCAGCGCGACGATGCCGATCTGGACCACATCGAGGCCGCCAGCCGAGGCGCGCGCAAACGCCACCACGAGCGAGAGCACGACGATCCCCATCACGTCGTCGATGACCGCCGCCCCGAGGATGGTCGACCCTTCGCGCGAGCGGAGGGCACCGAGTTCGATCAGCGTCTGTGCGGAGATGCTCACGCTGGTCGCGGTCAAGATCGCGCCGATGAAGATACCCTCCCAGTACAGCGGGAAGCCGAACGCGACCGCCACCGCGGCCCCGCCGATCATCGGCAGCACGACGCCGCCGAAGGCGGACCAGAAGGCCACTTTCCCGACCCGGCAGAGCTCAGCCACGTCGGTCTCCAGTCCCGCCACGAACATCAGGAGCACGACGCCGATCTCCGCAAGGTCACGGAGCGCAGGAAGCAGGGTCGGGGATTCGCCCACGCCAGCCTCGGCAGGCGCCGCAAACAACGGCCACCCGAGCACGTTTAAGACCGTGGGGCCGAGGACAAGGCCGACAAGGATCTCGCCGAACACCGCAGGCTGGCCGACCCGGTTGGCGAGCGCACCGGCAATCTTGGCCGCAATGATGACCAGCGCGAGGAGCAGCAGCAGCTGCAGGAAGTGGGTCAACCGTTATGATTCCTTCTCGCCGGTCCGGATGCGGTGGCTCTCGAGCACAGGAAACACAAAGACGCGCCCGTCACCAATCTCGCCGGTCCGCGCCGCTTCGACAATCGCCTTGATCGCCTCGTCGGCGAGCGAGTCAGGCACGACGATCTCGACCTCCATCTTCGGTAGCAGGCTGACGTTGTACTCCTTACCGCGGTAGATGGCGGTATGCCCCTTCTGCTTGCCGTGGCCGCGCACCTCGGTCACCGTCATGCCGGCGATATTCAGCTTGGCCAGCGCGTCCTTGACGTCGTCCACCTTGTTCGGTCGGACGATGCTCTTGATCAGCTTCATGGCGTTCCCTCCAATGTGCCTTGTAGATCGGAGGTCAGCGCGCGCTGCTCCGCCTCCGTGAGTTTGGTTCGTGCCTTGGTAATGTGAAACACGTCGATTGCCCGCTCCCCTTCCGTGGAAATCAGGACGAGATCGACGTCGCAGCCATGCTGGGAGATGACCCGGCTGATCCGGTACAGCAATCCCAGCGCGTTGCCGGCGACGATGTCGAGAATCGTGAAGCGCCCCGACGCCTCGTTGTCGGTGCGCACGACCGGCGCGACGCGCGCCGCCCCCCGCCACTGCAGCACGCTCTGCTCGCGCCCCCGCAGCAGCGATGTGACCTCGGATTCTCCTGAGACGACCTCCTGGAGCACGTGCAGCACCTGGGCGTGTGCGTCGGGATTGAGCGCCAGGAACCGCTCGTCGTCGGTGAAGTGAAAGACGTCCAGGACCAGGCCGTTCGGGTTGGTCAGCGCGTGCCCGCGCAGGATGTTCATGCCGAACGACGAGAGCACGCCGCAGATGTTGGAAAAGAGGAACGGCTTGTCGAGCGTGACCACCGCGAGGGTCCAGACCGAGTCGGCGCGTTCCAGCGACAGGTGCACCTCGTCGGGGCGGATGTCACGCGCTAGCCGCACGTGCCGGTAGATCGCCTCGCGGGGGAACAGCTGGAGGTACCGCTGCGGCAGACCCTCGACAAAGCGCGTGATCTCCGCTTCCGGCACGTCCTCCGGCCTGCCCGACAGCAGCTCGATCAGGCCCGCCTGGTTCCGCTCGATCAGCTCGTCGCCGTAGCGCTGGGTGAGGTGGTTGTAGGTGTCGACATACAGGCGCCAGATCAGCTCCTCTTTCCAGGGTGTCAGCGTGTCCGGGCTGACCGCTTCGATGTCGGCCAGCGTCATGAGGCACAGCATCTTCAGGCGATCCTCGGTGCCCACGAGCCCCGCGAACTCCTTCACAATCTCCGGATCCTCGGTGTCACGGCGGAAGGCGACCAGCGACATGCGCAGGTGGTTCCGGATGAGGAAGAGGACCGTGTCGCGGGCCTCCCCTGCCACCTCGAGCCGATCGAGCACGTCGGCGGCCATGTGCACGCTTTCAAGCACGTGCTCGTCGTCGCGCCACTTGCCCACGTCGTGCAGCAGCAGCGAGAGGACCAGCAGCTCGGGAGACGGGATACCGGCGGCTATCGCCTTGACGCGCTGGCGGTCAGGTTCGTCGGTGTTGACGAGCCGCTCGAAGTTGCGGACGGTCAGCAGCGTGTGCTCGTCCACCGTGTACTTGTGGTAGAAGTCGCGCACGACCCGCCACGAGATGGCCTCGAACTCGGGAAAGAGCCTGCCGAGCAGGCCGCAACCGTGCATCTGCGATAAGCGCGCGTAGAGGCCGGGGCGCGGCTTCAGCAGCCGAAGCACGGCCATGCGATCCCGCGGCTCGTGTAGGAAATCCTTCGGAAGGAAGCCATCGACGTGCTGCTGGATGCACGAGAGGGCTTCCTCGGTCACCTCGGTTCCCGCGTCGATCGCGGCCTGAAACGCGCCAATCCAGGACGCGGGATTGCGCGCGGCCTGGACCGGATCGAGAAACCGGATGCCGTCGCGAGACAGGCCCAGATTCGGGCCGACCGGCACCGGCGCGGTCCGCGTCGCCCATTCCAGCGAGCGGCTGACGGTGCGGGCGTGCCGGAAGTAGTCGCTCATGAGGCGCTCGACCTGCTGCCGCGGCTCGGCCCCCGGATAGCCGAGCAGGTCGGCGGTGCGTTCCTGCAGCTCGTGGCTGAGGACATTCTGATTGCGGCCGCATTCGAGGTGCAGGATCGACCGCACGCGGAGCAGGAAATCCTCCGCCTCCTCGAACCGGCCCGGGTCCGCGGGGCCGCGCCGCAACAGGAGCGGATCGGTGAGCATGGCAATCGTGCGGGCGGCCATCAGATCGCGCAGCGCGCCGGGCGCCTCCTTTACGTCCGGTTCGAGCTGGTAGAGCGTGGCGTTGAACCTGGCGTGCCGTTCCTCAATCAACTGCAGCAGCGATCGAAGGATGTACGCGTGCGTGCTCGCCTGATGGAACATCGTCCCGAGCCGCTCGAACAGCGCGGCGGTGCCGGCCACCAGCCGCGCGTCGAGCAGCGCGAGTAGAAACTCGGGATTGTCGATTTCGAGGTCCGCAAACTCATCGAGCTCGCGGACCTGGTGGCCGACCACCACGCCGAGATCCCAGAGGGGGTGCAGGAAGCCGCGAAGAAACCGTTCCTCCGATGGCCCGATGCGCCCGCCGAACAGCACGAGCAGGTCGATGTCGGAATGCAGACTCAGGTGCCGGCGGCCGTAGCCGCCGAGCGCGATGATCGCCACCGGCCGGTCCGGAATACCGGCATCGGTATGGAGCTGCCGCAGTAGTGCGTCCACGCGGTCTGAGTGGCGTTCGAGGGCGGCACGGCCACCCGCGCCACGCGCGATATCCCCGCGCAGCTCGTCGCGCGCGGCATCGAGCGCCGCCCTGATCGTCGAGCCGGCACCAGCGCCGGCGCCCGGCTGCGTCATCGACATGGGGCGAAGATCTCCGGTTGGCGCTGCCGATGTCAAGGTGAATATCGGGATACGACACGCCGGCGGTCACCCTCGTGCCGCCCGCGCGAGGCTCACCGCCGTCGAAACGGTACTATGGAAGCAACCTTCTCCTTTCCCGCTGCTACTGTTTCGTGCTGAAGGCATACACCCAGCCGACCGAGAACGTGTTCTGGTTGTCGCGCGGCACACGATTCTTTGTGAAAAAGTCAATGTCTGACCAGTCGCGCCGGTATTCAAGCCGCATGATCAGACCCTGACTATGCTTCACCTCGGCAGTGAGCGTGAACTCCTGGACGTTCTGTTGAGCGCCCGTGGTAAACCCATCCTCGTCGTTGTAGTACTCCCAGCGCGGAACGATCGCGAAGAACGGGTTGACCTGCGCCTTGGCATACAGGCCGACGCCCTGCCACGTCACGTCCTTCCCCGCGGCCCGGTCGCGGCCGTAGTCGTAATTGCCCATCACGCTGAACATGTCGTTCACGGCGTACGTGACCGTGGTATCAGCGAGATGCCGCCAGTCGTCGGTGTTGTTCGTCTGCTCCGGCCCGCCCATGTAGTTCTGCACAATCGAGACCGCCGTAACCGGCTTGATGACCGCCTGGACTCCGTACGTCTTCTGCGAGTTGTTCTCGGTTATGTTGTTCCACCCGTTGCTCACCGAGGCACCTAACGTCAGCTTATCGTTCGGCGCATATCCGACGCGTACGCCCATGTGGTAGTACGGAATCGCCCAGGCAAACAGGAGCGAGCGCGAGTAGTTCCAGTTATCTTTCGCCTCGATCACTTCGGCGCCGTGCTGGGTGACGAACTTGCCGACATCGAACGACAGCCCCGTTCCTGTCGGTGCCAGGTAGCTGACGTACGCCTGCTGAATGTGCTTGATGAGTTCGGGCCCGGCGGGATCGGCGCTGTGCACCCAATCCGTTACGGGGCCGTAGTCGAGATCCAGCCGGAATCCGACACGATCATCTGCGGTCGGCGGCTTGATCAACGCCAGCTCCGCCAGCGCGAAGCTGAACTGATTGTGATCGAAATCGAAGTTCCGTAACGGCGTCTTGGAGGCTGTCGCCGGCTCGTTGAAATTGTAGTGGAAGTACATATCGACCGTCCCTGCCAACTCGGTCTTCCTGAAGAAGTTCAGGAACCCGGAGTCAGCACTGGCGTCCGGCTGGGCCTGGCCGCCGCCACCAGCGGGCACCTCGCCGGCCGCGGGGCCGGACGGTTGCTGCGCCAGGGCCGGCGCCGCCAAGAGCGTGACTATCGCGATGGCCACCACTGACGAGACTGCGTAACGCGCTGCGCGAGTAGACGACATCTGTCGCACCCTCCCTCGGATTGTGAGAATGCGGCGGCGCCCTGCGCGCCGCCGCGCGTCGACCGCTAGATGACTTCTACCCTCGCCTCCTGCGTTGGCACAAAGCCCGGATATGCATCCAGGCCGTGCTCGCCGATGTCGAGGCCTTCCGCCTCTTCCCCTGCGCTGACCCGGATGCCAATCGTCAGCTTCAGAACGAACCACGCGACCGCGCTCAAGGCGAAGGTTGCCGCACCAACGGCGGCAACGCCTGTAAGCTGCGCCGTCAGCTTCGCCATCCCACCGCCGAAGAAAAGACCGCCCTCGGTGGCGAACAGGCCGACGGCGAGCGTCCCGAAGACGCCGTTGACCAAGTGGACGCTGATGGCGCCAACCGGGTCATCGACCTTCACCTTGTCGAAGAAAAGCACGGCGTAAACGACCAGGACGCCCGCGATCAGCCCGATGAGAACCGAGCTGGCGACGTTGACGAAGGCGCAGGGGGCGGTGATCGCTACGAGGCCGGCAAGCGTGCCGTTAAGAATCATGCTCAGATCGGGCTTGCCCAAAGCAACCCACGCCACAGCACACGCCGCAAGACATCCCGCCGCCGCCGCCATGTTCGTATTGAGGGCAATACTCGCTATCGCGTTCGCATCCGCCGCCATCGTGCTGCCGGGATTGAACCCGAACCAGCCGAGCCACAGGATCAACGTGCCGAGCGTGGCGAGGCCCATGTTGTGACCGGGAATCGGCTTCACCGACCCGTCCTTCATGAACTTGCCCATCCGCGGGCCGAGAATCAGAACCCCGGTCAGCGCGCACCAGCCGCCAATGCTGTGGACCACCGTCGATCCGGCGAAATCAAGGAACCCCATGTCGGCCAGCCAGCCTCCACCCCACGCCCAGTGGCCGCCGAGCGGGTAGATGATCCCGACCAGAATGAACGAGAACAGGATGAAGGAGAGAAACTTGATTCGCTCCGCCACGGCGCCGCTAACAATGGTCGCCGCGGTGCCCGCAAACACCAGCTGGAAGAAGAACTTCGCGTAGAGCGGCACCCCGGTCCAATTCAAGGAGCCGAACACCCCACTGTACGCATCGCCCGTGGCCGGACTGTTATCTGCACCTCCGAGCATCCAGCCGGTCATTCCCCAGCCGTAGTCGCTGCCATCCCCGAACATCAGGCCGAAGCCGATGACCCAGAACGCGATCGACGACGCCGCGAACACGATGAAATTCTTGGCCAGGATGTTGACCGCGTTCTTCGCCCGGCACAGGCCGGCCTCGAGACAGGCGAAGCCGGCGTTCATCCAGAACACCAGGAACGCGGTCACCAGCACCCAGACCGTGTCGAGCGCGACTTTCATCGCGACCATGGGATCGGGCTGGGTTTCCTGGGCAAACGCTGGCGTGGCCACCGCGAGTAGCGCGAGCACCAATCCACTAGACATCCCTCGTCGATGCATGACACCTCCCGTCAGTCAGTCCCGCGGCCCAATGCGCGCGGCGTATTCACAGTTCGTCACCCCGCTCCGTCGCGCAAGGCGCACGCAACACTTCGACTGTGGGCTCCCGCCGGCCGCGCCCGCGCATATCCTCAAGGAGTCGGTTTCGCGAGTCCTTGCGCGTCCGCACGGCGAGGGCCCCGGGTCCAAGTTGAACGTCGGGAAACGCGTCCGCGTACACCGCGGACGCTTGGTCCCTGTCAGCAAGATGGACGCCAGCCGCGGACCGTGCCTGTGCCGCGCGGATCGCACCATTTTCAGCCGACAAACAGGCGTCCGGCCCGCGTCCGCATTCGAAGACATACGACACTATTGTCTGATTCACACCAAAGGTCGACAAGACTGTCTGAATTGGTCGAATGCAGAAAGCGTCCGCGCGCCGGGAGCCATGCAGTCGCTTCAGAACGCGAGAGGCCACCGGCCGATCCCGCGAGCTGCCGCCCGTTCTTGGCGGCGTGCGGTCCCGCAATCCGATCGAGCTGACAAAGTTGTTCAATTGCCAGTTAGGGTATACATAAATGTAGGTCCTGAGAGGCAGCGACCGCGGCTGAGCCCGCGTACCGCGGGGGACAAGGTCCCGCCTTGCGGCCCCGCACCGCCATGACTATGATGCGCAGACACATTCCGCCCGCTCTATTTACCTGCCGGTCGGTGGTCAGGAGGGTTACCCCGTATGAAGGTGTACGACGCCGCAAGCATCCGCAACGTGGCGCTGGTCGGTCACGGAGGATGCGGCAAGACCCAGCTTGTGTCCGCCATGCTGCTGGCCGCAGGGGCGGTCAACCGCCTCGGCAAGGTCGATGACGGCTCCACGGTGACCGATTTTGACGAGGAAGCCATCGCCCGCAAGCACACCCTCGCATCCAGCCTGGCTCACGCCGAGTGGCAGAGGGCGAAGATCAACATCATCGACACCCCCGGGTTTGCCAACTTCCTGACCGACGCGCGTTCGGCGCTTCGGGTGGTTGAAGGCGCGCTGGTCGTGGTGGATGCCGTGGCGGGCGTCGAAGTGCAGACCGAAAAGCTCTGGTCCGAGGCCGCCGCCCTCAATCTCCCGCGCATCGTCGTCGCCAACCGCCTCGAACGGGACCGCGCGAGCCTCGAGCGGACGCTCGAGTCGCTCCGCCGCGACTGCGCCCGCGAGATTGTGCCGATCCAGCTTCCGATCGGCGAGGAACGGGAATTCACGGGCGTCGTGGACCTCGTCCGCATGAAGGCGCTTACGTTTGCGAGAGACGGTAGCGGAACAATGACCGAAGCGGACGTGCCGGCGACGCTTGCCGATCGAGCGGCGCAGGCGCGCGAGCAGCTCATCGAAATGGTGGCCGAAGCGGACGACGGTCTCATGGAGACGTTCTTTGCCGAGGGTACGCTGACACAGGAGCAGCTCGTCTCGGGCCTCCGGACCGCCACGGTGGCGGGCCGCCTGTTTCCGCTGGTCTGCTCGTCGGGCCTGCACGTCATCGGAATCCAGCCGCTGCTCGACGCCCTCGTCGGTTACGTGCCGTCGCCGGTGGAGCGCGGCTTCCCGGCCGTGTCCAAGGACGGCACGAACACGACGGTCAAGGCCTCCGACTCCGCGCCGTACATGGCGTTTGTCTGGAAGACCGTTGCCGATCCGTTCGCGGGACGCATCACCATGCTACGCGTGGTCTCCGGGACGCTGAAATCAGATACCACCGTCCACAACCTCACGCATGAGTCGCCCGAGCGGCTGGGCCACCTGATTGCGCTGCAAGGGAAGACGCAGACGCACGTCCCCGAGCTGAAGGCGGGCGACCTCGGAGCCGTCGCCAAGCTGAAAGACACGCACACCAATGACGTGCTGGCCGAAAGGACGGCCACCGTCAAGTTCAACGAGATCACGTTTCCCGACCCGGTGCTGGCCTACGCCATTGAGCCGAAGAGCCGGGCCGACGAGGATAAGATCAGCACGGCGATGCAGCGCCTCCGGGAGGAGGATCCCACCATCGGCTACACCCGCGACCCGCAGACGCATGAGCTGCTGCTTGCCGGGCAGGGCCAGCTGCATATCGAGGTCACCGTGGCCAAGCTGAAGCGGCGCTTCGGTGTGGAGGTGAACCTGAAGCCGCCGCGTATTCCCTACCGGGAGACGATTACCGCCGCGACGGAAGCGCACGGCCGGCACAAGAAGCAGACCGGCGGCCACGGCCAGTTCGGTGACTGCAAGATTCGCGTGGAGCCACTGCCGCGCGGCAGCGACTTCCAGTTCGAGGACGACATTTTCGGCGGCGCGATTCCGAGGCAGTACGTGCCGGCGGTCGAGAAAGGCATCCAGGATGCCCGCATGCGCGGGTTCCTGGCTGGCTATCCGATGGTGGACTTCAAGGCCACCGTCTTTGACGGGTCCTACCACGCGGTCGACTCGAACGAGCTCTCCTTCAAGATGGCGGGGTCGCTGGCATTCAAGGACGCCATGTCACGCGCGAGGCCCACGATTCTCGAGCCGGTGATGCACGTGGAGGTGTACACCCCGAGCGACTTCGCCGGCGATCTGATGGGCGACCTCAACGGCCGGCGAGGCCGCATCGCCGGCTTGGACACACGCGGCACCATGACCGTCATTCGCGCCCAGGTCCCGATGTCAGAAATGCTGACCTACGAACAGCACCTGACGTCGGCGACGGGCGGACGCGGCTCCTATCACATGGAGTACTCGCACTACGAAGAGGTGCCGCAGCACCTGCAGACCAAGATCATCGCCGCGGCGAGGGCCGAACGCGGACAGGAAGCGGTGGAGGAAGTCTGAGTTAAGGGTCCGGTTCCAATCCGGTCAGGACGATCTCGTGCGCATCGAGGTCCTCCATCAGGAATGTCCCCAGGAATGCGAGTTGGTTCGGGTCGTATACGGGTTTGACCACGGCTTCCCAGCGAAGGGGAGGGCCGGACGGATGAGGGGCCAGCATCGGACCAATCGCCTCGTAGTCACCGAGGGCCACGGGGAGTGCGCCGTGCCCATGCTCCTTGAAGTCGTCCGACACACTCTCTTGGAAGACGGTATGGTTGTTCGACTGCCCCGCCTGGGAGACCCGAGTCCCCTCACCGGGGAGCGAGAATCCCCGAAACAGCTTGGCTTGGAAGGTGTCAGTCGGGTTGGGCACGCCGGCGACTGACACCACCTCAAATCTCGGACGTGTTACATCCGTGTAGTTGCTGATGACGGTCATGCTGGCCCCTCGGTCGGATTGGGTCAGGTAGGCCCACGACGCGCCGTCGAAGTGCGCCCGCAGCTGCTTGAGGTGCCCGGCGAACGCCTCACCGAACCCGGCGAGACCGGTCAGAATCGTCTCACCTGAGACGAGACGGACAGAGAGCATCAATTCCGCCCGCTGCCGATGCGGCGCCGGGTCATAGATCTCGAATGTCGTTGGATCCGGCTCGCTTCCGGTGCGGCGCCACGCGCCGCCCTGAGCGGTCACGCCGTCAAGCGCCAGCGGCGCCGGGAACCGATTCAGCCCTTGCCGCCAGAACGCGTCGATCGCGGCTATGGCCGGCTGCCGCTCCTCCGCGTCCTGGCTGAAGCGCGCATTGGTGTAGATGACGCCGCTCATCCGCTGGTTCACCGGCACGTACGAGCATCGGGCATGATGCAATCGAAGGACCTGGAGCCCGGCCTGGCGCGATTCGAACGGCTCGCGGGTGATCACGGTGTTCGTGCATTCACGTTGCAGGTCAGTTTCATGCCGGTCCTGGAGGACGAACACATACGGGACCGTAAACACCTGCCCAATCACCGCCTCGTCTTCGAGCCCGAGCCGGCCGCGAAAGACAAGCAGCTGCGCGCCGCTGGCGCCGCTGCCTTCCCTGAGTGTCAAGGGCAGGGTAGCCGTCGCGCCAGGACCGAGCTGTACGCGGTCGCCGCCCGCCACGGACGCAACCCATTCATGACGTTCTTCCGCCTCGCTTCCGAGTCGCGCATACACAGTGAATGCGCCGTCCAATTCCTCATTCGTGAGATTGGTGACACTGATGTGGATCCCGGGCGAGCCGCCACCTTGCCAGAAGACGCGGTTCACCTGGAGGGTCCCGCGGAAGAAATAGTCGAGCACACCACGGGCGTACCCGACGGCGCGCGGCAACATATGGGCGGCCACCTGCTGCCAGACGACTTCGTCCGTGCACGGGTATGGCGCGGGCTGTCCGATCTGGCCGCGGTGGTAGTAGGCATCGCCGGCGCACTCCGCGCGCAGCGGATTAGCTGGCAGGAGTCCCTGCCCTTCGGGCCTGGAGAAATAGCGCCGCACCCGGCCAAGCGGTGTGGCCAGGTTGATGGGGATCAAGCCTTCGTCAGTGGGGGACGGATATTGCCCGCGCAGCGTGCTCTCGCTGAAGAAGTTAGCGTTGGCGATCTCCGCCAGACCCGCGGACACGGGCGCACGGGGGTCCGCGCCGTCAACCGTGATGCTCGGATTCGTGCCGTCGTAGCGGTCGGCGTCGATCAGCCGCGCGACGGGCACTTTGGCGATGGTTTCTCCGGCGGGCGACGGCAGCTGGAGGGTGTCTGAAACGAACCCGATCGGCGCCGACAGATATCTGGCGATAAACTGCGCTTCGCTCTGCGAGTTGCCGAGGTCGTGCTGGCCGCCGACCCAGCGTTCGTACGAGTTCCCAAGCTTGAGCGCGCCAAGCAGATGCACATCGTTGCGGGCGTGCTCGGGGACCGATGCGTCGACGACCAGATGCATGATCTGGCCAAGGGCGCGAAACAGGTCGGCCCAAAGGGCCTGACGACGCACCGGATCGGGCTCGGTGAGCGCTTCGTAATAGAGGCGGCGGGCATCGCGCCACGACCAGAAACCGCCGGTCGAGGCACCGCCTTGGGAGCGTTGCTGCATCCAACGCACCGACGAATCGTGGCGATCGATGCCGAGATTCAGGCCGGCGGTTTCCCATGGCTTGAGCGGATCGTGGAAATGACGCAAAGCGCGAAGCAAGTCGTCTTCGCGGTGACCCCCTTCCTCAAGCCAATCCCGAATAGTCTTGCCGTGGACGCTTGTGTCGATGCTGTCGGGAAAGCCCAAGCCAGTTCGGAGATAGCTCTTGAATGAGTCGGATGCTTCCGCCGCCTGGCGATTGACGAGTCTGTGGGTGTGAACTCCCAGCCCTGATACCTTCACGCTTAAGAGGAGCCCCAGAACGAACAGCGCCAGCGTCTTGTGGCCGCTCATGGCTCCCCCTCGATCAATTCCCAGCACTTAAGCCCCACGTTGTACCGTTGGATGGCCTCTTTGAATTTCGGCACCTTCGGATCCGCCTCAAGCCACGGTCCGCCTGGGCGGTGCTTGCACTGCTCCTCGCGGGTCTTGAGCGGACGCATCTTCACAACAGTGGAATCCACGTACGCGCGGCCATCGGGCGGGGTCACTGCATGCGACTGAATGAGGTAGCCGGGCGCAAACACCCCGATGCCAGGCTTGTTTACGAATGCGGTCACGAATCGAGTGCGCCGCGGAACTTCGAATCGGCCGTTTGCGTCGGTAGTAGTTTCTTGCGCGTCATAGAACCACTGGCTGAAATGCAGACTCGGCGGCTCTCGGATCCAGGTCACCATTACGTGCGCGCCGGAGATGGGCCTGCCCGTTTCCCCGTCCACTACCTGACCGCGGAACGGCCCCCACTGCTCGGGCCCGCTGCGACATCCGCTCAGGGCCATGACGATCGATACCAGGACGGACGCTCTTAGAACTGCCACAGCCGCCACCCTCCATCGACGTCGGTTCGGAATGAAACAGGGAATGAGTAGAGCAAGCCGTCGACGTCGCGCATCATCTCGCATACTGCGCTTCCCGGCCCCACGTCGAGCAGCGCCACGTCCGTAAAAACAGTATCGGCTGCGCCGAGAAGGGCCGGGGGCAGGCGGCTGAAATACTCCTGCCAACCGGCGCGCCGGTTGGTGTGAATGAGCATCACCGCACGCTGGACCTCACCGGCCTGCAGCGCCCCCTTGAAGGCCCGCCACACCGTCTGCAGCCGCGCGTCGAGAACTGTGCGGTCGTACACCTGCACGAGGGTGCGAGACGTAGCCGTCTGGCCGTCTCGCGTCGTCGTGCGCAGCGTGGCAACGTAGATGCCAGGCCGGGTGTAGGTGAATTCGCGCTCGGCCAGTGACCCACCGTCGTAATCGGTGGTCCCGTCACTCTCGAGATCGAGCGAGTAGCGCACGTTCTCGATCGCACCCGCGCCAAACCGCACGGCATGCGGCGCCAGCCCCGCCTCGGGAAACGCCGCGAACCCATTCGTGGCCGCCGTCAAACGGCTCTGCACCTCGATATTGACCACCTCAGTGACGGTGGCGCCCTGACCGTCACGTGCGGTGACCGCCACGGCGGTCATACTCGGAGTCGCCGGCGCTTCGGCGGCGAACGTACCGGCCTCCGTGGCAGCCGGCAACGTCTCCAAGGACAGCTCGACTCGAAACTCCGGTGGCAGCGAAATTGTCACGCTGACTTCACGGCCGCCGCTCTCGACAATCCCGCGTACCCAGAAGGTCTCTGTCGCGATCGCCGCGCCAGGTGCCGGTTCAAGGATGTGAATCCTCAGCGCCGTCACCGTGAAAGTCTGTACGGCCGGGGTTGAGTCTTCATTTCCCGCGCGGTCGCGTGCCTTGACCTCGAAGCGATGGAGACCGGGGGTGATGGCCGTGATCTCAGCTGCCGGCGAGGCGCTGAAGGCCGACCATGGGGCCCCATCGAGCCGCCAGGTGAAGTCCAAGTCTGCAGACTGCACATCGGCTCCGGTAAACGTGAAGATCGCTGTGTTCTCGGCCGTCCTTTCTGGCGGGCCGGTGACGATCCGCGTATCGGGCGGTGTCCGGTCCACAACGAGGAGCTGCGCCCCGGCAGCGGTGTTGCCGGCCCGGTCCGTGGCGGCGACGGTGAGCGCGTGCGGACCTTCCGTCCATGAAGCGGTATCGAGCACCGCGGCTGCGACGAGCGGCTGGCCGGGCGCCGCATTCTGGAACGTCGCCACGAGCGAATCGTCCTGCATGAATCTCATTGATGCGACGCCGCTGCCTTCGTCGTCGGCGCGCGCCCGAAGGATCGCGGCGCCCCGAACGTGCGTGCCTGGGAATGGCTGCGTAATGGCCACCCGGGGAAGGTGATCGTCATGCACGACGCGGGCGACGCGTGCAGGACCCACGAGGCCCCTGCCCCCCGCCGCGGTGGCAACGAACGACAGGTGCGTCTCTCTATTGGCCGCAAGCGGAGTCTCCAGGGTGAACCCGCCTGTCGCCGGATCGGCGGACGTGGCCGCAAGCGCCTGCGTGCCATTCGACGTGTCGAGAACCCGGACCAGATCGCCCGGTGTCGCTCGCCCGTCGATCCGCAGCGGCCTCCGGTTCGTGAAGGGCGGCGCCGATACTTCGGGGGGCGGCGGGGCCCGGAAGCGAAGTACGCGCGCAGGCCCGCTCTTCTCGACCGCAAGCAAGTCCCCGCTGGGCGCAAATGCCAGGGCGACCGGATCGCGCAGACCGGCCGCCAGCGTGTCGAGCTGACCGCCCGCGCGCCGCTTTAGAATGACGCCCGAGCCTTCCTTCCGATGGTCGCCCGTCGTGCCGCTGACAAACACGTCACCAGCTGCGTCGATCGCGACGCCGTAAGGCCTGCGGGGCGTGTTGCGAAGCATTGGTTCGACGAGCCCCGGATCTTCTCCCGCGCGCAGGGGTATCCGTGCCAGTGTTGTGCGCTCGTGCCCCGAATCCGCTGTCATGGATGCTATGGCCGCGTACACTGCCGTTTCGTCGACGGCGAGTCCGCGCGCGTCGATAAAACCTGATGCGAAGGACGTCAGCGCCCCCGACGCCTCCAGCTGCACGATCTCAAACTCGGGTCCCTGCTCGCGGCGGGTCGATATCCATATACGTCCGTCTGGCCCTGTCGCGAGGGTTCGCGCCTGCCTGACCGAGGCGGCGACAACGGAGACGATCCCCTCGGCGTCCAGCCTCAACACACGTGTTCCCTCTTCGATGACAAACACCCTGCCCGCTTCGTCGACAGCGACGCCGCCGGGTTTGTGCAGATCGTCCAGAACCGTCTGGCGAAAGCCCGCGGGTCCGATTCGCGTCACAGTTCCCGCACGGCGATCGGTCACCAGGGCAGCGCCGTATGCGTCGACGGCAATGGCGGAGAGCTCGTCGAATCCCAAGGCAACTACTTCGACTGGCGCCAATGCGCTGATGGCTGCGTCGCGCCCCGTTGCGAAAAACGTAGCGCCACCGCGCGTGCCGATGATCGCGGCAACAGCGGATACGGCTGCGATGGTCAAGCGGAAGCACGGCGCGCCGGAGAGATGCATCGCCACGTCGCAGGCGACGCGGAGCAACGGCGCTGCCCGCTCCGACGATCTCCACGTGTCGCGGGAAGTGAATGCCGCGGCGGTAGTTGTGCGTCAGGGGGTCCACGCCCGATCGCGGCGGCAGAGCCAAGCGTTAACTGTGGTTGCGCAGGGCGCCGTGCGGAAGGCCGTACGTGAGCCGGATAGCGGTCCTACGCGCGCGAAGCGCGCCAGAAGATACTGGCAACCTGACACGGGCTCCGCCGGGATATCACGGGGGAGCCCTTGGCTGGTTAGTGATGGGGCTACGAGCCGCCGGCTTTGCGCGGCGTGGTGGACTTGCGGGCGGCGCCACGCGTCTGGCCCTTGGCCTGCGCCTTCTGTGCCGCCTGGTCGCCCTTGGCTCCGCGCATCCGTTGCGCGGCCGCCTTGAGCCGGTCACCGACGCCCTTGCTCTTCGGCTTGGCGGCTTCCTTCTCGCCCGCCTTTTCGGCCGCCGCACGCGGGTCGTACTCGCTGCCGACGAGCTCTATCTGCGCGACCTCCGTGGCATCGCCGCGCCGGAAACCGACGCGAAGAATCCGCGTGTAGCCGCCGGGCCGTTTGGCGAACCGCGGTGCGAGTGTCTCGAACAGCTTGCCGACGACTTCCTTGTCTGGCACCTCCGCCAGCACCATCCGGCGCGCGTGCAGCGCCCTGCCGTTGGCCTCGCCTGCGGCGACGCCGCGTCTGGCGATCGTAATCAGCCGCTCGACGAACGGCCGCAGCTCCTTCGCCTTCGGCACCGTGGTCTCAATCCGCTCGTACCGCAACAACGCGATGGCCTGGTTGCGGAGGAGCGCTAACCGATGCTCCGTGACGCGACCGAGTCTCCGGTGTGCAACGTTGTGTCTCATGGTGAACTATGCAGGGCCCCTTCCCCTTCGTTATTCCTGGCGCGCCTGGACCGGCTGATCGAGCCGCATGCCGAGGCTGAGCCCCATGCTGTGCAGGATCTCCTTGATCTCATTGAGCGACTTCCGGCCGAAGTTCTTCGTTCGGAGCATCTCGGCTTCCGTCTTCTGCACCAGCTCGCGGATCGTGCGGATATTCGCGTTCTTCAGGCAGTTGTACGACCGCACTGACAGCTCGAGCTCCTCGACGCTCCTGTCCATGTTCTCGTTTGCCGTGGCGGAGCGCGGCTGATCGGCCGGCGCTTCCTGGGCCTGGTCCGATGCGTCCTCGAGGTTGACAAAGATGTTCAGGTGGTCGCGAATCAGCTTCGCGGCAAGCGACACGGCGTCTTGCGCGGTGACCGACCCATTAGTCCAGACGTCGATGGTGAGCTTGTCGTAGTCGGTCGTCTGGCCGAGGCGCGCCGCCTCGACGAGATAGTTCACCTTCTTGACCGGCGAGTGCACCGAGTCCACCGGGATCCAGCCGATGCCGAAGTCCTCGTCGAAGTTCTTGTCCGCCGACACGTAGCCGCGGCCGCGCTTCATGCGCAGCTCCATGTGGAGCTTGCCGCCGACCGACACGGTGGCGATGTGCGCCTCCGGCTCCAGGATCTCCAAATCCGCGTCGCCCTCGATATCCTTGGCCCGCACGATCCCCGCCTTGTCGACCCGCAGGTGGAGCGTCTTGGCGTGATCGACGTGCAGCTTCAGTGGAATCTGCTTGAGATTGAGGATGATGTCAGTGGCATCCTCGACCACGCCTGGGATCGGCGAAAACTCATGGAGAACGCCGTCGATCTTGACCGCGGTGATCGCCGCGCCTTCAATGGACGACAGCAGCACGCGGCGAACGGCGTTGCCGATCGTGGTGCCGAATCCGCGTTCAAAGGGCTGGGCGTAGAACCGTCCGAACCGATCGGTGAGAGTGTCGCGCTCGAACTCGAGCCGCTTCGGACGCTGAAAACCCTTCCAGAGCATAGCGTGTCCTTTCGCCAAAGCACCCCACCGCACAGGCGTGCGCGTCGGGGGCCCCGCCAACGGGCCGGCAGCTCCGGCCTCCAGACCTGCATGTCACCGGCACCCCACCGCGCGAGCGTGCGCGGCGGAGACCCGCCAGTTCCCGCCGGCCTCCCGCCGCAGGTCCGTAAGGCTGCGGGCCGACGGGTGCGATTCAGCTGGTAGTTGGTACTTGGTAGTCGGTAGCCGGTCGCTCCAAACCACCGCCTAACGGCTGCCAACTACCAGCTATTTCGAATACAACTCAACGATCAGCTGTTCCTGCACCGGCAGGTTGATCTGCTCGCGCGTCGGGATCGAGCCGACCTTGGCCGACATTGCCTCGACGTCGAACTGCAGCCACTCAGGAACGCCGCGGCCCTTCACTTCCTCCAGCGCGTGGAGAATCGAGGCGTTCTTCCGGCTGCTCTGCCGCACCGCGACGACATCGCCCGGCTTCACCGAGCATGACGGAATGTCGACCTTGCGGCCGTTCACCGTGAAGTGGCCGTGCCGCACGAGCTGCCGCGCCTGTGGCCGCGATGTCGCGAAGCCCAGACGATACGTCACGCTATCAAGCCGCCGTTCGAGCAGCTGCAGGAGCGTCTCACCCGTGATCCCGCGCGTGCGCTCGGCCTGCTCGAAGTAGCGTCGGAACTGGTCCTCGAGGACGCCGTACATACGTTTGACCTTCTGCTTCTCGCGCAGCTGCACGCCGTAGCCGGCCATCTTCGATTTCCGCGTCTTCCCATGCTGACCAGGGGCGAAGTTACGCTTCTCGATTCCGCACTTCTCGGTGTAACAGCGCTCGCCCTTAAGGAACAGCTTCATCCCCTCGCGGCGGCACAGCCGGCAGACCGGTCCGATGTATCGAGCCATTAATGCAATCCTCTCCGCTCTATCTACCGGAACGACTCAACGTCGTTCCTAAACGCGACGACGCTTCGTGGGACGGCAGCCGTTGTGCGGAATCGGGGTGACGTCGCGAATCGACTTCACCTCGATGCCGACAGTCTGCAGCGCGCGGATCGCCGACTCGCGGCCCGAGCCAGGCCCCTTGACCCGCACTTCCACCGACCGCAGGCCGTAGGTCTTTGCCGCGTTGCCGGCATTCATGGCCGCCTGGGTCGCCGCGAACGGCGTCCCCTTCCGCGACCCCTTGAAGCCGATCCCGCCCGCGCTCGACCATGCAATCACGTTTCCCTCGGTATCGGTGATCGTGATGTGGGTGTTGTTGAACGAAGCGTGGATGTGCACGTAGCCGTGGTGCACCACGCGCTTCTCGCCCCGTTTCTTGAATGCCTTGCGGGGCGCCTTCTTGCCGCCCTCGCCTTTCTTCTCGGTTTCCGCCGTTGCGTCAGCTTTGGCCATTCGTTACACCGTCGTCTTTTTCTTCGCGATCGCACCCTTGCGCGGCCCCTTCCGGGTGCGCGCGTTGGTCCTGGTGCGCTGGCCGTGCACCGGCAGGTTCCGGCGATGCCGCAGGCCACGGTAGCAGCCGATCTCCATCATCCGCTTGATGTTCATGGAAATCTCCTTCCGGAGATCCCCCTCGACCCCGCCGACGTCCTCGAGCACGCGGCTGATCTTGCGGACGTCGTCTTCGGACAGGTCCTTCACGCGAATATCCCGGCTCACGCCCGCCGCGCCGAGGATGTCGTTGGACCGCTTCCGCCCGATGCCGTAGATATAGGTGAGGCCGACCTCGATCCGCTTCGCGCGCGGAAGGTCGACGCCCGCGATTCGTGCCATCTCTTATCCCTGCCTCTGCTTGTGCTTCGCGTTCGTGCAGATGACCCGGACCACCCCGCGGCGACGGACGATCTTGCACTTGTCGCAAATCTTCTTCACTGACGCTCTGGCCTTCATAACTCTACGCCTTCCTGATGATCCGGCCGCGCGTCAGATCCCGCGGCGTCAGCTCCACGACGACCCGGTCGCCGACCAGGAGCCGGATGAAATTCCTCTCGAGACCGCCGCCGATATGCGCCGTGATCCGACGGCTGCCGTCAACGTCCACCTGGTACAGCCCGCTCGGCAGCCGCGCTTCGACGATCCCTTCGACCTGGCGCTCCGGCCGACCGGTCACGTCCGAACGGCGGCGTTCACGAACTCCCGCGCTCTTGCGGTGTCGCTGTCGAGCAGCGTCAGAATCTCGCACCCGCCGCCCGTTACGACGACCGTGTGCTCGAAATGGGCCGACAGCGTGCCGTCGCGCGTCACGGCCGTCCACCCGTCTCCGAGGACCTTCACCGCCGCGTCACCGAAATTCACCATCGGCTCGATTGCGAGCACCATGCCCTCCGAGAGGCGCGGCCCTCGACCCCCGGGACCGTAATTCGCGATCTGCGGCTCCTCGTGGAGCGAACTGCCTATCCCGTGACCGACGAACTCGCGCACCACCGAGAACCTGTGCGCCTCGACGTGCGCCTGCACGGCGGCGCCGATGTCCGACACCCGGGCGCCAGGCTTCACCGCGTCGATGCCCCGAAACAGCGCCTCCTCCGTCACGCGCAACAGTCTGTCCGCATCCGCCGATACGCGCCCGACCGGCACCGTTACGGCACAGTCGCCGTAGAATCCATCGAGCTTCGCGCCCAGGTCGACCGACAGCACGTCGCCCTCGACCAGCCGGCGCGGCGACGGAATCCCGTGGACCACCTGCTCGTTGACCGACGCGCACACGGTCGCTGGATATCCCTGATACCCCTTGAACGCCGGCTCGGCGCCCGCCACCCGCACCAGCGCCTCGGCGGACGCATCGATCTCTCGCGTCGTGACGCCAGGCGCGACCATGTGCCGCAGCTCAGCGAGAATCCGAGCGACGAGCTGATTGACCCGCCGGAGCTTCTCAATCTCGGCCTTCGATCGACACACGATCATCGCTCTGATAACCCCGGCGCAGCGCGCGCACCCTGCCCGGCCGCGTCGTCAATCGTCGCATCGAGGTCCCGCGCCACCCGGTCCGCCGGCTGCGCGCCGTTCACCGTGCGGAACGTCGGCCGTCCGCGATAGTAGTCCACGAGCGGCTTGGTCGTACGCGCGTGGACCCCGAGACGTTCGAGCACCACCTGCTCGCTGTCGTCGGCGCGCTGCACCAGCGTCCCCCCGCAGCGCCGGCACGTCGTCCCCGGCCCGTCGGCCGGCTCCGCGTTCGTTCCGCACTTCGAGCAGACCAGGCGCCCCGCCAGTCGGCGCACCAGCTCCTCCTCGGGCACGACGATGTCGACGACGACGAGGGGGCCATTCCCCCGCTCTTCGATGATGGCATCGAGCGAGCGCGCCTGCGACACGGTGCGTGGGAACCCATCCAGGACGAAGCCCGCGTCCGTGTCCGGCTGCGCCAGCCGCTCCCGCACGATCGCCACCATCGTCTCGTCGTCCACGAGCTCGCCGCGATCCATCTTCGCCTTGGCGACGAGCGCCACCGGCAGCTGGTCCTTCACGCCCTGGCGGAGAATATCGCCCGTCGAAATCTTCGGCAGCCCGCGCTGCCGCGCGAACCGCTCGGCCTGAGTACCCTTGCCGGCGCCCGGGGCCCCCAACATGATGACGTTCAGTCCCATCGCCTACCCGCGGCGGCCCCTGATCCGCGTCTTCTTCATGAACCCGTCGTAATGCCGCATGATGAGCTGCGATTCCACCTGGTTCACGGTATCCATGGCGACGCCGACGACAATCAGGAGCGAGGTGCCGCCGAAGAAGAACGTGATGCCCACGCCCTGCGTCACCCACTGCGGCATCAGGGCGTCGAGCTGCTCGCCGATGAACGGAATCGGCGCGACCTTGAAGCCGGTCAGGAGAAACTCCGGCAGGATGGCGACGGCCGCCAGATACAAGGCGCCGACAAGTGTGATGCGCGCCAAAATCGTGTCGATGTGCTCCGCCGTGCGCTTCCCAGGCCGGATGCCGGGAATGAAGCCGCCGTACTTGCGCATGTTCTCGGCGACATCATCCGGGTTGAAGATGATCGCCGTGTAGAAGTAGCAGAAGAAGATGATGCCCGCGAT
Source organism: Acidobacteriota bacterium (assembly GCA_016190945.1). Taxonomy (GTDB): domain Bacteria; phylum Acidobacteriota; class Vicinamibacteria; order Vicinamibacterales; family UBA2999; genus JACPPO01. The sequence goes on from JACPPO010000059.1 coordinate 21,448, forward strand.
ATACAGCAGGTTGTAGAGCGGCATGCCGTACGCGAGCTGATCAGCGACCGCACGTCCCCAGGTGCCGCTTTGGAACATCGTGGCGATCGTCGCCGGGAAGGCCAGAATGGACGAGGCGAAGATGACCGGGATGACGCCACCCGTATTGACCTTGAGCGGAATGTGCGTGCTCGAACCACCGTACTGCCGGCGCCCGACGACCCGCTTGGCGTACTGCACCGTGATGCGCCGGTGGCCGCGCTCGACGAAGATGATCGCGCCGACGACCCCCACCATCATCACCACCAGGAACACGATGCGCAGCAGGCTGATCTGCCCGGTGCGCATCTGGTCGAACGTGGTCAGCACCGCCGAAGGCAGCCCGACGACGATCCCCGCGAAGATCAGGAGCGACATGCCGTTACCGATGCCGCGCTCGGTAATCTGCTCGCCCAGCCACATGATGAACATCGTCCCCGTGGTGAGCGTGAGGACGCACATGAACCTGAACCCCCAGCCCGGTTCGTACACGAGCGGAAGGCCGCCCGCGATTTGCGTCTGGCGCTCAAGAAAGAACGCAATGCCGAGCGACTGCACGAAGGCGAGCAACAGCGTCAGGTAGCGCGTGTACTGAGTGATCTTGCGGCGACCGAGCTCGCCTTCCTTCGAGATCCGCTCGAGCGTCGGCCAGACGACCGTCAGCAGTTGCAGGATGATCGACGAGCTGATATACGGCATGACGCCCAGCGCGAAAACCGTCACCTGCGAGAGATTTCCGCCCGAGAACATATCGTAGAGGCCGAACATCGTATTGCGCGTCTGCTCGGCCAGGATCGCGAGCGCTTCGGTGTTCACGCCCGGTGTGGGAATGTGGCTCCCAACGCGGTACACGCCGAGCATCGCGAGCATGAAGAGCACGCGATTGCGCAGGTCGGTGACCGCAAACAGATTCTTCAGCGCGTTATCCATCGTTACGCCCCGCCAAGCACCTCGGTCGCGCCGCCGGCCGCGGCAATCTTCTCCGCCGCCTTGCCGCTGAACTTGTGCGCCCGCACCGTCAGCTTCTTCGCGATGTCGCCGCGCGCCAGCACCTTGATGGGCTGCCGGCTGCTGCGGATGACGCCCCGCTCGCGCAGCAGTTCCGGCGTGATGACGGCGCCGGCCTCGAAACGCTCGGCCAGCGTGTCGAGGTTCACCACCGCATACTCCATGCGAAACGGGTTGTGAAACCCGCGCTTCGGGATGCGGCGGTGGAGTGGCATCTGGCCGCCCTCGAAGCCGCGCTTGAACTTGAACCCCGACCGCGATTTTGCGCCCTTGTGGCCGCGGCCCGCCTGCGTGCCGGTGCCAGACCCGTGCCCGCGGCCCACGCGCTTCTTCGAGAACTTCGACCGGTCGGCCGGCTTCAGATTAGAAAGATCCATCGTCGTTATTCCTGAACCGTCACCAGGTGACGGACCTTGTGAATCATGCCGCGGGTCTCGGGCGTGTCCAGCAGCTCCACGGTGTGGCGAATCCGGCGCAGGCCCATGCCTTCCACCGTCTTGCCTTGCGTCCTGTTGAAGCCGGTCGGGCTCCGGACCAGCGTGATCTTGAGCCGCTTCGGCGTCGCCTGCTTCGCAGTCTTCTTGGCCATCACTGCGCTCCGACGAGCTCGGCTTCTTCCTTGCCGCGGAACCGGGCCACCTGCACCGGATCCTTCAAGGCCATCAATCCGGAGAAGGTGGCGCGCACAACATTGTGCGGGTTGGCCGATCCCAGCGACTTCGTCAGCACGTTCTGGATGCCGGCCGCCTCCACCACGGCGCGCACCGCGCCGCCCGCAATGAGGCCCGTCCCCTCCGGGGCCGGCTTCAGCAGCACGCTCCCGGACCCGAACTTCCCGATGACCTGATGCGGGATGGTCGTGCCCTTGAGCGGCACCCGGATCAGGTTCTTCTTGGCGGCCTCGATGCCTTTCTTAATCGCCGACGGCACTTCTTTCGCCTTGCCGACGCCGAAGCCCACAATGCCATGACCGCCGCCAACGACGACCAGCGCACTGAAGCTGAGGTTCTTGCCGCCCTTGACCACCTTGGTCACGCGGTTGATCGACACCACCGTGTCCTTGATTTCGAGCTGTGACGCGTCGACTTTCTCGCGATCGCGATTCATCATTGCCACGCTAAAACTCCAGACCTGCGTCGCGCGCCGCGTCGGCTACGGCCTTCACGCGCCCGTGATAAAGGAACCCGTTGCGATCGAACACCACCCGCGTGACGCCCTTTTCCAGCAGCCGCTGGGCGATGGACTTGCCGATCGCCTGGGCCCCGGCCACGTTGCTCCCCTTGGCCTGCTTCCCAAGCGCGCCCTTGACGGACGGCTCGACGCTCGACGCCGAGGCAATCGTGCGGCCGGTCATGTCGTCGACGACCTGCACGTAGATGTGCGCGACGCTGCGGTACACGGTGAGGCGGGGGCGCCCCTCGGTGCCCAGCACGCGCTTCCGAATCCGGTGCTTGACCCGGTCCCGACGATCCTCTTTCGTCTTGATCCTCATCGCTAGGCTCCGGTCTTTCCAACCTTCTTCTTCAGTACTTCACCCGTGTACCGCACGCCCTTCTGCTTGTACGGGTCGGGCTTGCGCATCTGGCGGATGTTCGCAGCGACCTGGCCGACCATCTGGCGGTCAGCGCCGGTGACGGTAATGTGTGTCTGTTTCTCGATCGCGATGTCGATTCCGTTCGGGATGTCGAGCACGATCGGGTGTGAGTACCCGAGCGCGAAGTGCACCTGCTGACCCTTCAGCTCCGCGCGGTAACCGATGCCGACGACGTCCAGTTCCTTCTTGAAGCCTTCAGCCACGCCGTTGACGGCGTTGGCGACCAGACTGCGCGCCAGACCGTGGAATTTCCGCAGCTCGTTGTCGTCGCGCTGCAGCCTGGCGACGAGCGTGCCCTTCTCCAGCGCGAACACAATGCCGGGCGGCAGCGCCTGCCGCAGCGTGCCCTTCGGGCCCTGAACTTCGACCGCATCGGGGCCGACCTTCACGGTCACGCCCTTCGGAATCTGGATCGGCTTCTTACCAATTCGAGACATATTGAACCTTGTCGGCTTTGGGCCTTGGACCTTGGGCTTTGGCCAAAGCCAAAAGCCCGAAGCCAGAAGCCCTACCACACATTACAGAGCACTTCCCCGCCCACTCCCGCCTTGCGAGCGGCCCGGCCCGTCATTACGCCGCGCGAGGTCGTCAGGATGTTCGTTCCCAGTCCGCCGAGCACCGCGGGCACGTCTTCGACACCGAGGTAGACGCGCCGGCCGGGTCGGCTGATCCGCTGGATCCCGCTGATGACCTTTTCGCCACGCGGCCCGTATTTCAGAAACACGCGGATCACCTGACGCGGGCGGCGTCCCGGCTTGTCCGCCGGCTCCTCGATGAGCCGGAAGCCCTGGATGTAGCCCTCATCCTGGAGGATCCGCGCGATCTCCGCCTTCAGCTTACTGGCGGGCATGTCGACACGCGTGTGCTCGGCTGACACCGCATTGCGAATGCGCGTGAGCATGTCGGAAATCGGATCGGTCATATCTGTATCCCTACCAAGAGCTTTTCGTCACGCCCGTGACGTCGCCTTCGAGCGCCAGCTTGCGGAAGCAGAGGCGGCACATTGAGAACTTGCGCATGAAGGCCCGCGGCCGGCCGCACAGTTTGCAGCGGTTGCGCAGGCGGATCTTGAATTTCGGCGTCTTGGCTTCCTTGGCGGTTTTTGCACTTGTGGCCATAGTCAATTCGTCCGGAACGGCATTCCCATCAGTTGCAGGAGTTTGCGCGCCTCTTCATCGGTCCGCGCGGTGGTCACCACGGAGACGTTCATGCCGCGCGCCTTGTCGACCTTCATGTAGTCGATCTCCGGAAAGAGCAGTTGGTCGCGCAGGCCCAGCGTGTAATTGCCGCGGCCATCGAATCCCTTCGGCGACACGCCGCGGAAGTCGCGCACGCGCGGCAGCGCAATGCTGATGAGGCGATCGAGAAACTCGTACATCCGCTCGCCGCGCAGCGTCACCATCGCGCCAACCGGCATCCCCTGCCGCAGTTTGAACTGCGCGATCGATTTGGTGGCGCGGCGAACGACGGCCTTCTGGCCGGTGATGCGACCGAGCTCATCGGCGCCCGTGTCCGCAACCTTGGCGTTCTGTGTCGCCTCGCCCAGGCCCATGTTGATGACGACCTTCTCGATCCTGGGAATCGCCATTACGTTCGTGTAGCCGAACTCCTTCTTGAGCGTCGGCGCGACTTCCTTCTGGTACCGGTCCTTCAGGCGGCTCATTTGTCGACCACTCCCTCACACTTTCGGCAGATCCGGACCTTGCGCCCGTCGTTCAGGATCCTGTGGCCCACGCGGGTCATCGTTCCGCACTCGGGGCACACGAGCTGCACGTTACTCGCATGCAGCGAGGCCTCGCGCTCGACGATCCCGCCCTTGATGTTGCGCTGCGGGTTCGGCCTCGTGTGGCGCTTGATGATGTTCGCACCCTCGACGACCAGACGGTTCTTTACCGGGAGCACCCTGAGCACGCGCCCGCGCTTCCCGCTGTCCTTGCCCGTCGTCACGACGACGGTGTCGTTGCGGCGGATCGGTGTTTGCAGCCTCGACATCTTCTTAAATCCCGGCGCCGTTCACTCTCACGGGCCACAGAGGCACGGAGCCACGGAGGCCCTCTGGTTTTCTCCGTGTCTCTGTGCCTCCGTGGCTCGTGGCTGTGACCAGCATTGCTAGAGCACCTCTGGCGCGAGCGAAATAATCTTCATGAAGCGGCGCTCGCGCAACTCCCGCGCGACCGGGCCGAAGACGCGCGTCCCGATCGGCTCGTTCAGGTCGTTCACCAGCACGGCGGCGTTCCGATCGAAGCGAATGTACGTGCCGTCGCGACGTCGCTGCTCCTTGGCCGTCCGCACGATCACCGCCTTCACGACCTGCCCCTTCTTTACCGTTCCGTCCGGCGTGGCTTCCTTGACCGACGCCGTCACGATGTCGCCCAGCCGCGCGTAGCGCCCCGTCGATCCGCCAAGTGGATTGATCACCGAGATCTTCCGCGCGCCGGAGTTGTCGGCGACGTCGAGGATCGAGCGCATCTGGATCATGGCGGTCTCCTACACTGCCGGCGCCTTGGCGACCACGCGCGTCACGACCCAGCGCTTGCGGCGGCTGAGCGGCCGGGACTCGGCGATCGCCACCGTGTCGCCCACCTTGGCCTCATTGTTCTCGTTGTGCGCGACGAACTTCGAGGTCCTGCGCTGGCTCTTGCCGTACACCTCGTGCCGCACCTGTCTCTCGACGGCGACGACCACGGTCTTCTCCATCTTGTCACTGACCACCGTGCCAGTCAGTTGTGCTTTGACGCTCATATCAGTCCTACGGGGGCCGCCAGCCTTCGCTCGCGACGGCTGGTCCGCCGAAGCAAGCGGAGGCGGAAAGGTCGGCCCCTACTTCGCCGCGGCCTGGAGTTCCTTCTCCCGGAGAATCGTCTTGATGCGCGCCAGGTCCCGGCGGATCCCGCGCACCTTGCCGGGCGCCTCGAGCTGCCCCATCGACTTCTGGATTCGCAGCCGGAAGATCTGATCGTCGAGGTCCTTCACGCGCGCGCGCAGGTCGTCCATCGTCAGCTCGCGGACTTCCGTGGCGTTCATGACGCCCTCTCTTGGGCGAAGCGCATGGCGAACTTCGTCTTGATCGGCAGCTTCGCCGCCGCCAGCTGCATGGCGCGGCGGGCTTCGGTCTCGGTGACGCCCTCCATCTCGAACATGACGCAGCCGGGCCGGACGACGCACACCCACTGCTCCGGTGCACCCTTGCCCTTACCCATGCGGGTTTCCTGCGGCTTCTTCGTGATCGGCTTGTCGGGGAAGACGCGCACCCATATCTTGCCGCCACGCTTGATGAAGCGGGTCATCGCCACGCGCGCCGCCTCAATCTGCCGGTCGGTCAGCCAGCACGGTTCCATCGCCTTGAGGCCGTAGTCTCCGAACGACACGTCCGACCCGCGCCACGCCTTCCCGGCCATGCGCCCGCGCTGCTGCTTGCGGTACTTGACCTTCTTCGGCATCAACATAGCACTTGATCCTTACCGGTCACCCTTCTCGGCTGTCACTGCTCGGTTCGTGTCTAGGTTCGCCTTTACGGTCGCGCGGGCCGGCGCGGGCCGCGATCCCGGTACTCGTCATCGCGTCCGACACGGGGGACCAGGCGCTCGCCCTTGTAGAGCCACACCTTCACGCCGATCTGCCCGTAGGTCGTACTCGCCTCCGCGAAGCCGTAATCGATGTCCGCGCGGAGCGTCTGCAGCGGCAGCTGCCCGTGCAGGTACCACTCCGAGCGGGCGATTTCCGCGCCGTTCAGCCGTCCGGAGACGCGCACCTTGATGCCGCGCGCGCCAAAGCGCAGCGCCGACTCCACAGCCTTGCGCATCGCGCGCCGGAACGCCACGCGCTTCTCGAGCTGCACCGCCACCGATTCCGAGATCAGCTGGGCCTCGAGCTCCGGCTTTTGGATCTCCTGGATGTTGATGAAGACCTCGCGGCTCGTGCGCTTCTGGATTTCCTGCTTCAGCTTGTCGACTTCCGTGCCCTTCCGGCCGATGATGATCCCGGGTCGCGAGGTGTAGATGTCGATCTTCAGCTTGTTCGCGGCGCGCTCGGTCTCGATACGCGAGACCCCCGCGTGGGAAAACCGTTTCTTCAAGTCCTGCCTCAGCACGATGTCCTCGTGGAGCAGCTTCGCGTAGTCGCGATCCGAGTACCAGCGCGAGCGCCAGGTCTTGTTGAAGCCAAGCCGGAATCCGTAAGGGTGAACCTTCTGGCCCACGAGGATGTCTCCTTTAGGGAGGCCTGCCGGCCTCCGTCACAGTATCGCTAGCCCTTCGCGCCTGCTGAGGCCTTGCGGGCCGGCGTCTTCTTCGCGCTGCCCGTGGCGCCAGCCGTTGCCTTCCGCGCACGGGCGGACCTCGCTCTTGCCGCCGAGTCACCCTCTTCCGCCACGCGCGCGATCTTGAGCGGCCGCTCCGCGACGCGCACCGTCAGGTGCGCGGTCCGCTTCGTCACGCGAAACGCGCGGCCCATCGGGGCCGGACGCACGCGCTTCATGGATGGCCCCTGGTTCGCGTAGCACGCCAGCACATACAGGCGGTCGACGTCGCCGCCGAACCCGTCCTTCTGTTGCACGTTGGCGACGGCGGAGCGCAGCACCTTGGCCAGCTCGCGTGCGATCGTCTTGCGCGTGAACTGCAGCGTGGCCAGCGCCTGGTTCACGCCCCTGCCGCGAATCAGCTCGCACACCAGGCCCGCCTTCTGGGCGGAGGTGCGGATGCCGCGCGCGGTGGCCTGCGCTTCGATCATGGCTTCGCTCCTCCGCTGCCGGCGGCGCCGCTCGCGACCGTCGGCGCGGCCGGTGCGGCCGCCGCCGCAGCCGCCTTCTCGGTCTTCGTCGTGTGTCCCCTGAAGGCGCGGGTTGGCGCAAACTCCCCGAGCTTGTGACCCACCATGTTCTCGGTCACGTACACGGGAATGAACTTCTTCCCGTTGTGGACGGCCATCGTGTGCCCGACCATCTCGGGAATGACGGTCGAACGCCGCGACCACGTCTTGATAATCTTCTTCTCGTTGGCCCGGTTCAGCGACTCGAGCTTCTCGAGCAGCGAGGTATCGACGAACGGCCCCTTCTTCAGTGAACGGCTCATGTTTGTTCCCGGCCTACCGCCTACTTCGTCCGCCTCTGCACGATGAACCGATCCGTTTCCTTCCGACGGCGGGTCTTGAAGCCCTTGGTCGGCTGGCCCCACGGCGACACCGGATGGCGCCCGCCCGATGTCTTACCTTCTCCGCCGCCCAGCGGATGGTCCACAGGATTCATCGCGACGCCGCGCACGTGCGGCTTCCGGCCCAGCCACCGACTGCGGCCGGCCTTGCCGATCGAGACGTTCTCATGATCCAGGTTGCCGACCTGGCCGATTGTCGCGACGCATTCGACGTGGATCTTGCGGATCTCGCCCGACGGCATCTTGACCGACGCGTACTCGTCTTCGCGTGCAACCAGCTGGACCGACGACCCCGCGCTTCGGGCGATCTGCCCGCCCTTGCCCGGCCGCAGCTCCACGTTGTGGATCTGCGTGCCGAGCGGGATGTTCTTGAGGGGCAGACAATTGCCCGGCAGGATGTCGACACTGTCGCCGGCGACAACGGTATCGCCGACCTTCACGCCCATCGGCTGCAGGATGTACCGCTTCTCGCCGTCGGCATAGGTGACGAGCGCGATCCGCGCCGATCGGTTCGGGTCGTACTCGACCGTCGAAACCTTGCCCGGGATGTCCTTCTTGTCTCGCTTGAAGTCGATGATGCGGTAGAGCCGCTTGTGGCCGCCGCCGCGCCACCAGGAAGTCAGGTGGCCGCGATTGCTGCGGCCACCCGATCGGTCCAGGTTCTCGGTCAACGGACGGTACGGCTCGGTCGTCGTGATCTCGTCGAACGTCTGTACCGTCTGGAACCGCGTGCCTGGCGAGGTCGGGTTGAATTTGCGAATCGGCATGTCTCTTACGCCCCCTGCAGGAATTCCGGAAGCTTTTCGCCTTCCCGCAGCTTCACGTACGCCTTCTTCCAGTCCGAGCGCCGGCCCACGAACTTGCCCTGGCGCTTCATCTTGCCGTGCGCGATCGACGTGCGGACGCTCTCGACCTTCGATCCAAGCAGTGACTCGACGGCGCGCCTGATGTCGATCTTGTTGGCGTCCTTCACCACCTGGAACACGAGCGTCCGGCCATCCTCACGGATGACCGTCGTCTTCTCGGTGATGATCGGGCGCCGGAGAACGTCGGTCAGTTTCATGATGCGTATCCGTTACCCGAGGGCGTCCTGAAGCTTTCCGAGCGCAGCCTGCGTCAGCACCACGCGCCGCGTGTCGATCACGTCGCGGGCGCTCACGCGGTTACTCGGCAGCACCCGCACCCCGTCGAGATTGCGCACCGACAGCGCCAGCCTTTCCTCGGGCTTCACGTCCACGAGGAGCGCTTCGCGGTCGATGCCAAGTCGCTTGAGCATTTCAACCGCCGCCTTCGTCTTGATCTCGCTCACGCTCAACGCGTCGACGACGATGACCTGGCCGTCCCTGAGCTTCTGCGCAAGCGCCGATCGCAGCGCTCCCTTCTCGACCTTCCTCGGGAGCCGGTACCCGTAACCGCGCGGCTGCGGCCCAAACACCGCGCCACCCTTGCGCCACAGGGGATTCCGAATCTCGCCCACACGGGCGCGTCCAGTGCCCTTCTGCCGCCATGGCTTCTTGCCGCTGCCGCTCACCATCGCACGCGTCTTTGTCGCGTGCGTGCCTCGCCGCTCCGCGGCATTGGCGCGGACGACCGACTCATGGATCAGATCCGTCTTGACCCGGCCGCCGAACACCTCGTCGCGCAGGTCGAACGAACCGACCTTCTCGTTCTGCTGATTGACGACATCAACCGTCATGACCTTGGCTCCAGGCTTCGGGCTTCGGGTTTCCGGCTTCAGGCCAACAGCCCAAAGCCCAAAGTCCTTAGCCCTATTTCCTGCCCTTCTTCTTCACCGGCGCGACCTGCGCGATACGGATCGGCTTGGCCGCGATCGCCTTGCGGATCACCACGACGCTGTTCGGACCGCCTGGCACCGCGCCCGCGACGAGCAGAAGGTTGTTGTCCGCATCGACGCGAATCACCTTCAGGTTTCGCACCGTCACCCGGTCGCTGCCCATATGGCCGCCCATGCGCATACCTTTCACGACACGCGACGGGTAGGACGAGGCGCCGATCGATCCGGGCGCCCTGTGGAACATCGAGCCATGCGAGGCGCCCCCGCCTTTGAAATGGTGACGCTTGACGACGCCCTGGAAGCCCTTGCCGCGGCTCGTCCCGATGATATCGACGCGCTCGCCGTCCGCGAAGATCGACACGTTCACCTGGTCGCCGGCCTTCAGCGGGTCGCCGCCCGCCTTCAGCTTCAGTTCGCGGCGCACGCGCGTCGCGGGCACGCCGGCCTTCTTGAAGTGACCCTGCGACGGTTTGTTCTCCCTGGTCGGCTTGGCCTCAACGAACCCGAGCTGCACCGCCTCGTAGCCGTCGGTCTCGACGGTCTTGGCCTGCACGACCACGCAGGGGCCGGCCTTGAGCACCGTCGCCGGCTGGACGGTGCCGTCCGCGGCGAAGAGCTGCGTCATGCCGACTTTCTTGCCAATCAGTCCTGTCACCATCGCTGAACCTTCCCGGCTTCAGGCTCTGGGCTCTGGGCTCTTGGCAAACCCAAAGGCCGAACGCCTGAAGTCCAAGGCCTTACTTCCCGTGCTCCTTGCCGAATGCCTTGATCTCCACATCGACACCCGCCGGCAGATCGAGCTTCATGAGCGCGTCCACGGTCTGCGGCGTCGGCTCGAAGATGTCGATCAGCCGCTTGTGCGTGCGGATCTCGAACTGCTCGCGCGATTTCTTGTCGACATGCGGCGAGCGCAGCACCGTCCACTTGTTTTTCGACGTCGGAAGCGGGATCGGTCCCGCCAGCCGCGCGCCCGTGCGCTTGGCCGTCTCGACGATCTCGCCGGTGGACTGGTCGAGAATGCGCGAGTCGTAGGCCTTGAGGCGGATCCGGATCTTGTCGCTGAACATTGCCATTGCTGAGTCCTGTCGGCTCTAGGCTTCAGGCTTCAGGCTTCCAGGCTTTGGCCAAAGCCTGAAGTCCAAAGTCCAAAGCCTATTGAACGATCTCCGTGATGGTGCCCGCGCCGACCGTGCGACCGCCTTCCCGGATGGCGAACCGGCTGCCCTTCTCGATCGCCACCGGCGTAATCAGCTCGCCCGTGATCGTCGTGTTGTCCCCCGGCATCACCATCTCGACCCCCTCCGGCAGCTTCAGCACCCCCGTCACGTCCGTCGTCCGGATGTAGAACTGCGGCCGGTAGCCGTTGAAGAACGGCGTGTGCCGCCCCCCCTCTTCCTTCGACAGGATGTACACCTCGCCCTTGAACTGCGTGTGCGGCTTGATCGACCCCGGCTTGGCCAGCACCTGCCCCCGCTCCACGTCCGTCTTCTCCACCCCCCGCAGCAGCACCCCGATGTTGTCCCCCGCCACCCCTTCATCCAGCAGCTTGCGGAACATCTCCACCCCGGTCACCACCTTCTTCTCCGTCGGCCGGAAGCCCACGATCTCGACGTCCTCCCCGACCTTCACCTTCCCGCGCTCCACCCGCCCGGTCACCACCGTCCCCCGCCCCGAAATCGTAAACACGTCTTCCACCGGCATCAGAAACGACCCGTCCAACGCCCGCTTGGGCTCCGGAATGTAGGCATCC
>JACPPO010000063.1 GCA_016190945.1 Acidobacteriota bacterium
ACCTCGTAGTGCTGCGGGGCGTCATTCGGGTCCTTCTCCGGCGGTGCCCTGCCGGAGAGGAGGGACCCCAGCGTGCTCGCACTTACGCCTCCCACGCGGCCATGACGCCACCGCCGCATCCTCGACGATTGACTTGAGAAAGGAATCATCATGAAGCGAAACGGAAGTTGCCGGGGTGTGGTGCTGGCGGTTCTTGCCGGATTGATGCTCGGAATTCTCGGCACGCTCGCGTGCCAGCCGGCACCCCCAACCGCACAGCAGGCCGCAACCCAACCTTCGATGCCATTGGAACCAGCGCGACGGGCGATTCTGCCGGAGAAGTCGCCGAAGACCGGCCTTCCGTACAGCCCGGGGATCCTGGCTGGCAAGACGCTGTACATATCGGGCCATCTCGGACGCGACCCGGTGCAGACAGCGTTGGTGACTGGCGGCATCGAAGCTGAGACGCGCCAGGCGCTCGCGAATATTCGCGAGGTGCTGATGGAGGCCGGCATGGACTTCAAGGACGTGACCACCGTGACGGTCTACATCACAGACTTCAAGAACTTCGAGAAGTTCAATGCCGTGTACCGCGAGTACTTTCCGACCGATCCGCCGGCGAGGGCTACCGTGCAGGTCGCTGCACTGAACGTCGGTGCTCTTGTCGAACTGCAGATGATTGCGGTGAAGCCATGACCCGCATCATTGAAACCGTCGATGAAGTAGCCCAGCGACGAGCGATGTAGTCTTGAAGCGAACCAAGTAAGAAGGAAACACGGCATCGGCCCGGATGCCTCCCGGATAACCTGTAACCGGTGTCTCCGGTATGGACCCGAGGGAGTTAGCGGTGAGGCAGGGATTCGAACCCTAAGAACGCGGTTTCTTACACGTTGTCGCGGTACTGCTGACAGCTCGAATAGCAGTGGTGTGCGGCGCTAATAAAGCCAATGGCATGACGGGCGCCGGCCGCGTGCATTTCCTTGAGTGTGTCAGCCAGCAAGGGATGCCAGTTGCGCATCCCCACATAGACCGGCAGCGGATGCCCAGACGCCACCAGCCGCTGTTGCAGGCCATCGGCTTGCCGCCTCGTCAGCTCGGTGATCGGCGACACGCCGCCGAACAGCTCGTAGTGGTGCGCGACCTCATCGATCCGCTGCGGCGTGACCCGCCGCCCGTGGAGCACGCGCTCCAGAAACGGCCGGACGTCGGAGGGACCGTTCGGGCCACCAAACGAAACGATGAGAACGGAATCGAACAATGGAATCGGCAGTGAGGCCACAATTCTTGCCTGTGACGCTGGGCCCGTTCAAGCAGCAGCCGAAGTGCTCGGCCCGAGAGATCGCCTGCTGCTTCTGACACGCAGATCAGGGCCACGAACGATACCGTTTGATCAGCCGGAAAGAGCCAGTCCCCTCCGTCTCCCAGACATCCGCCTTGTCACCTTCGGCCAGCGAAAGGAGCGCCGCCAAGGCACTCTTCCTATCGCGCGCGCCGGTGGAAACGCTCATGACGCTCCCGGCGCCAGTGGTGCGGCGCACGTCCCATGTCAGCCCGGTTGGACTCAGGAAGTAGTCGCCGCGCGGCGGGCGTGCCGTGAAGATGTCGCGGCGAATCATAGACACGTGCCAGCGCAAAACTCGGCGTACGGTACCCGATCCATGCGCGGATCGTGGCACGTCCACCCCCCTCGCTGCCGTTCACAACGGAACAGCCGAGGTCTGCCCTGTGCGACTCGCTGTTTCCTTGCAGTCGGGGGCCGACGCCGTGCGATGATTGACGGCAATGGCAACGAAAAGGGCCCTTAAACTCCCTCAGCCCACACCAGCTCAGCCGGTCCCGGCTTTCGAGCTTCACGTGTTCCTCGACTCAGCCGGCATCGCCCGAACAGTCACCAGATACGCCAAGGCGGCCGTCGTCTTCTCGCAAGGGGATCCCGCCACCGACGTGTTCTACCTCCAGCATGGGCACGTCAAGCTGTCGGTGCTGTCGCGGCTGGGCAAAGAGGCGGTCGTGGCGATCCTGGGGCCTGGTGACTTCTTTGGCGAGGGGTGTCTCGCGGGGCAGCCGCGGCGCATGGCGACCGCCTCGGCGCTGAGCGCGAGCACGGTGCTCGTCGTCGAAAAGCCCCAGATGCTCGAGATGCTGCACACGCAGCCGTCGCTTGCCGATCGGTTCCTCTCGCACATGCTGACGCGAAACATCCGGATTGAGGAAGACCTCGTCGATCAGCTCTTCAATTCGAGCGAAAAGCGGCTCGCGCGTGCCTTGCTCCTGCTGGCGCGCTACGGCAGGGAGGACCAGCCGCTCCGGCTGCCGAAGCTGTCGCAGGAGACGCTCGCCGAGATGGTCGGCACGACCCGCTCGCGCGTCAACTTTTTCATGAACAAGTTCCGGGATCTCGGATTCATCAAATACAACGGCGACATCACGGTCAACAGATCCCTCCTGACCGTTATCCTGCACCATTAGAGCCGGTCCTTCGGAACCGGATGTCGGATTAGAGGTCGGGCGAAGAGGGGACCAGCCTGGCGACCTTGCCAGCTGCGACTTCGAGCTGCGCCGTCATGATGGGTTTTTGAGTGCTCGTGACCCGGGGTGTGCAGCCGCGCATCAACTGCGCGGCGCGGAGCGACGACACGACGACGAATTCGAAGGCGTTCAATGCCTCCGGTCGTTGAACCATAGTGGCTTCTATCGTAGGGGCACGCGCAACCGGGCGCTGTTCACAACTGCACAGGGTCAACGCGACGGGCGCGACGCATCCGCACGATACTCCGCCAACCAGCGTTCGCTGACCCAACCGAGATCCGGGCGGCCTCCTGCGAGATTCTTGCGGAGTACGACGGCGATGCCCATGGCAAGAACGCTCAGCGCGACGACGATCAACACGGTGGTGAACCCCGGGTACAGCCTAATAGCAAGAAAGCGGCACGTCTGTACCGTTTTGCACAGGTCCCCCGTGGAAGGAACGGGGACTTCGGGCCTCGCGTCCGTATTATCTTGGATGGGTGTCCAAAACAGCACAGACGCACGAGCGGGTACGCGCCACCATGGGTCATGACCACTACCTGCCCGTTATGTCACACCCAGGCACCGACGATCACAGACGCCGCACTGAAGGCCGGCGGGGCGTGGCAGTGCACGAGATGCGGCCAGAAATGGGACGTCCTGCGGCTGGCGACCGCTGCGGCGTACACCGCCTACGAGGAGAGCCGTCCATGACCCGCGCAGCGTCCTACATTCCCTGGTGGATTTCCGCGGTCTGGATCTCATTGACGCTCCTGACGGCCCTGGGCGTTGACGCGTCATCCGTTCGCAGCTGGATGCTGGTGACCACCATCGGCATCGTGCCTGTCGGCGTCCTCCTCAAGCTCTGGAACGACGGCCCTCCTGCGACAGTTGCCGAAGTGCTTCATGCGACGGAGCTCCGCCGATGAGGACGAACCTCCGCGGAGACAAGACGACCGCGCGGGAGCTCATCCCTGGCGCGTACGAACGGAGCACGTTGACGCATCGCCAGCCCGGCTCGATGGGCGGTCCCGCCTTCGGCTCAGCAGACGCGCCGATCGGTCCCGGCTCGATGGACGCGGCAACCATCGCCGAACGTCAGAAGGAAGGCGGCGGGGCGTTGAGTCAGCGACGCCGTGAACGTAACCACTCAGCGTCGAGGTAACTCATGAGCATCACGACAACGGCCGCGCGCGATGATGAGCATGCGGAGCCCTGGCGGCAATGGCAGCTCGCCAACGCGAAGAGCAACCGCAAGGCCGCGATCCAGGCGCGCATCGGGTTCGCCTTCATCCTGACCGCCGCGGGCGCCTGGCTCGGTCTGCAGCTTCTGTCATCGCCGGCCTGGCGTTAACCCCTTGAAGTTCACGTCGCCGGCCAACTGGCGGCCGCGGCGTCAGCCATCGGCGGCCGAAAAGCCGCTGCGCGACGAGCTCCTGAGCATCGAGCGGCTCGAGGAGCGTGCGCTGGCGCTCGCGGCCAGCCTGACGATCGATCCCAATCCCCGCCACCGCGCTCGGGACACGTTTCCGCGGTTCGAAGACAACGTCCGCGTGCTGCGCGCCGCATATCGTACGTTGGCCGACGATGTACGCACCGGGCAGTTCGTCGTGTCGGCGGCGGACTGGCTCCTCGACAACTTCCACCTGGTCGCATCAGAGATCATCGATATTCGCCGGAATCTGCCGCGCACGTACTCCCGCACGCTGCCGGCGCTGGCCTCCCGTGAGCACGCCGGCCATGCGCGCGTCTACGCGATCGCGGTCGAACTAATCCGCCACAGCGACAGCCGGCTCGATCGCCAGCAGCTCGTCCAGTTCCTGAACAGCTACCAGCGTGTCGCGCCGCTGACGATTGGCGAGCTGTGGGCCTGGCCGAGCATGTTGAAGCTGGCGCTCATCGAAAACCTGCGCCGGCTGGCCGAGGAACTGCTGTCCGCACGCGCCGCCCGCCGTGCGGCCGACACCTACGTGTCGAGCGCAGAGGATAGCGCTATTGGGGCGGGAGCGCTGCCTGCGAGCACCACCCCGGCATTCATCGTTCAGCTCCTTCACCGCGTCCGCGAGTACGGACTTGGGCTGGCGGCCATTCGTGCCGCAGTAGACGAGGACCTCGTGTTGCGGCAGACCACGGCGGAGGAGACCATTCGCGGGGAGCACCAGCGGCAGGGAGTTGCCCAGGTCTCGGTCGCGAACGCCGTGACGAGTCTCCGTCTCTGCGCGACACTGGACTGGCAGGAGTACGTCGAGTCCGTCAGCCTGGTCGAACACGTGCTGCGGCGCGATCCCGCTGGCGCGTACGGACGCATGGACTTTCTGAGCCGGGACCAGCAGCGACAGGCTGTCGAAGAGCTGGCCACGCCGAGCGGCGAAGGTCAGGTGCGGGTCGCCTTAAAAGCGATCGAAAGCGCCCGTCAGGCAGCCGCCAACGGCCCCGCGTCCGATCGTGCGGCCCACGTGGGCTATCACCTCGTTGGTCGCGGGCGCCGCGATCTCGAAGCAGATCTCGGCTATCGGCCCCGGGTACCAACACGCGCCCGGCGCGTCCTGTTGCGTCATGCATCAGGCCTGTACCTCGGGGCAATTGCGGTACTGACCGGCCTCTTCGTCGGTGCCGCCGTTGTGTATGCCGGGTACGCGGGCGCTGCGCCGGCCGTCGCGCTCCTGGCCGCGCTCCTCGTGCTGCTCCCGGCGAGCGATTTCGCGATCGCCTGTATCCAGCGAGCGGTGGTCCACGTCATCGGCCCGAAACGGCTGCCGCGCCTCGACTTCTCCCTCGGAGTGCCCGACACCGCCCGGACGATGGTCATCGTCCCGACCATGTTGACGAGCGCTGGCGGCGTCGATGCGCTCCTCGAGCACGTCGAGGTGCTCGCACTGGGCAATTTCGATCCGTGCGTCCACTTCGCGATTCTGAGTGATTTTCCCGACACCAGCACGCTGGACGCACCGGAGGACGCGGCGATCCTGGAACGCGCGCGGGCGGGCGTGGACGCGCTCAACCTTAAATTCGGTGTGGACCACGCCGACCGGTTTTTCCTGTTTCACCGCGACCGTCAATGGAACGTGGGTGAGCGCGCGTGGATCGGCTGGGAGCGGAAGCGCGGCAAGATCGAAGAGTTCAACCGCCTGCTGCGGGGCGCCACCGACACGAGCTTCTCGACGCAGGTCGGCGAACTGGACATATTGCCGTCCGTCCGATACTGCATTACGCTCGACACGGATACGCGTTTGCCGCGCGACGCCGCGAAACGCCTCATCGGCATCATCGCGCATCCGCTGAATCGGCCGCACTTCGACCGGCGCCTGGGACGTGTCACGGAAGGGTACGGCATCCTGCAGCCGCGTGTCAGCGTCACGATGGCGAGCGCAGCCGGATCGCTGTTCGCGCGGACGTACGCCGGCCACACCGGTGTCGACCCGTACACCACGGCCGTCTCGGACGTGTACCAGGATCTGTTCGGTGAGGGCATCTTCACCGGCAAGGGGCTGTACGACGTCGATGCCTTCACCGCCGCGCTCGAGGGCCGGGTGCCGGAGAACGCGCTGCTGTCGCACGACCTGTTCGAAGGGCTCTACGCCCGCACGGCGCTGGTCACCGACATCGAGGTCGTGGACGACTATCCCTCCAGCGTCCTCGCCCACGCGCGCCGGCAGCACCGCTGGGTCCGTGGCGACTGGCAGATCGTGTGGTGGCTGTTTCCCTTCGTGCCGTCGCGCGCCGGCGTGACACGCAATCGTCTGCCGCTGGTCGCCCGGTGGAAGATCTTCGACAACCTGCGACGGAGTCTCGTGCCGCCGGCCACGCTCCTGTTGCTCGTGCTCGGCTGGACCGTGCTGCCTGGCCATCCCGTGGCGTGGACCGCCGCCGGCCTTGCGGCGCTGGCGTTCCCCGCCCTGTCGCTCGCCCTCGTGGCCCTGCGTGGTCCGCGGCGAGAGCAGTCCTGGGGCACCTTCCGGCGCACGACCACCGAGAATCTGCACACGACTGCGGCGCGCTTCGGGCTGCAGCTCGCCTTCATGGCTAACGAGGCGACCGAGCGACTGCACGCGATTGTCATCACCTTGGTCCGCCTCGTCGTGACCCGCCGCCGCCTGCTGGAGTGGGAGACGATGGCGGCACACGCGGCCCGCGGCGGCCCGGTGCAACTGCGCGCGTTCGTGCACGGCATGAGGGCGAGTCCGCTGCTGGCCGTCGCGACGGGGGTGGTGGTCGCGGTGGTGCGTCCGGCAGCGTTGCCCGTCGCAGCGCCGATTCTCGGCGTGTGGGCCGCGGCTCCGTGGATCGCGTATGCGCTCAGCCGTCCGATGTCCAGGCTTCGTGTCGTGCTGTCGTCGGCGGACCGGGATTACCTGCACGACATCGCGCGAAAGACGTGGGCCTACTTCGACGCGTTCGTCACCGCCGAGGATCATTTCCTCCCGCCCGACAACGTCCAGGTCGGCGTCGAGGAAGGCATCGGGGCAGGCCCTGCGCTGACCATCGCGCACCGAACCTCGCCAACCGACATCGGCTTCGGTCTCCTCGCCACGCTCGCCGCCCACGATCTGGGATTCATCGAGACCCCCGAGCTCGTGACCAGGATCGACCAGACACTCACGACGATCGAGCGGCTCGAACGCTATGAAGGCCACCTCCTCAATTGGTATAACACGCGGACGCTCGCGCCTCTGCCGCCGGCCTACGTCTCCACCGTGGACAGCGGCAATCTGGCGGGTGCGCTCCTGACGCTGTCGGTCGGGCTCAGGGAGATCGCTCCCCTGCTCGCGGGACGCGCGGCCGTGCTCTTCGACGCCATGCACTTCCGGTTCCTCCTCGATCCGAAGCGCCAGTTGTTCGCGATCGGCTACCGCCTGCCCGATGCCGAGAGCGCCGGGCGACTCGATTTGTCGTACTACGATCTGCTCGCGTCCGAAGCGCGGCTGGCCAGCTTCATCGCGATTGCCAAGGGCGACGTGCGGGAGCTGCACTGGTTCCACCTCGGGCGGCCGGTCACGAGCGTGCGCGGGGCACCGGTTCTGCTCTCATGGAGCGCGACGCTGTTCGAATACCTGATGCCGCTGCTCGTCATGCGGAGCTACCCGAACACGCTGCTCGATGAATCCTGCCGGCTGGTGGTCCGCCGGCAAATGGACTACGCCGCCGCGCGCGGTGTGCCCTGGGGGATCTCGGAGTCCGCGTACAACCTCGTCGATCGACACGGCAACTATCAGTACAAGGCGTTCGGAATCCCCGGGCTCGGCTTGAAACGCGGCCTCGGCGATGAAGTCGTCGTGGCACCGTACGCGACCGCGCTGGCCGCCATGATCGATTCCGCCGCGAGCACTGCCAACCTGCGACGACTCGCCGCGACGGGCCTCGAGGGCGAATACGGGTTCTTTGACGCGATCGACTACACCCATCGCGGGCCCGATCCCATTGCCCATGACGAGCCCGCACACGGCGTTGTCGTTCCGACGTACCTGGCCCATCACCAGGGGATGACACTCGTCGCCCTGGCCAACGCACTGCTGGGCGATCGAATGATCGAACGCTTTCACGCCGAGCCGAGAGTCCAGGCGACGGAACTGTTGCTGCAGGAACGCGTGCCGCGCGGGGTGGGGACCATTGAGCCGCGCCCGCTCGATGAAATGCGCGTGGCCGCGCCTGTCGCGTCGATTCCAGTACGGCGCTACCGCTCGGCGCACACCATGTTCCCGCATACGCAATTCCTGTCGAACGGCAACTACGTCACGTCGGTGACGAATGCCGGCGGAGGCGCGAGCGTCTGGCGCGGTCTTCCGGTGACCAGGTGGCGTCGCGATGCCACGCGCGACGGGGACGGTCAGTTCATCTACCTGCGCGACGTCCGCAGCGGAGCCGTGTGGTCCGCGACCTATCAGCCGTCGCGAAAAGAACCCGCCGAGTACCTGGTGACGTTTTCAGGCGATCGGGCAAGCTTTCGGCGGCGGGACGAGGACATCTGGACACACCTCGACATCGCGGTCTCCACGGAGGACGAGGTCGAAGTGCGACGGATCACGGTCCGCAACCACGGGGCGCGCATCCGCGAGCTCGATGTGACCAGCTATGCCGAGATCGTCCTCACATCCGCGGCCAACGATCTCGCCCACCCGGCGTTCGGCAAACTCTTCGTCGAAACCGAGTATCTGCCGAACAGCGCCGCCCTGCTGTGCCATCGACGGCCGCGGGATCCGGCCGACGCCCCCGCGTGGGCGTTCCATGCCCTGAGCCTGGAAGGTCGTCCGCAGGGGCCGCTCGAATGGGAAACGGATCGCGCCCGTTTCCTCGGCCGCGGCCGAAGCGCCCACGACCCGCAGGCGCTCGATGGGCGCGCTCTCTCAGGAACGACCGGCATGGTGCTCGATCCGATCGTCAGCCTGCGTCAGCGGATCCGGCTCCCACCGAATACGACCGTTCGGCTCTGTTTCTCGACCGGCATGGCCTCGGATCGCCAGACGGCCGAGGCGCTCGCGCGGAAGTACCACGATCCGCGCGCCGTCGGGCGCACGTTCGCGCTGGCCATGACGCACGTCCAGAGCGCCCTTCGCCACTTGGGCATTTCAGCAGACGACGCCGTGCTGTTCGAGCGCCTGGCGTCTCGGGTGCTCGGCATGGACGGTTCGCTTCGGGCAAGCGCCGACACGATCGCCTCCAACGAGCTCGGTCAGCCTGGCCTCTGGCCTCACGCGATCTCCGGCGATCTGCCCATTCTGCTCGTCCGCGTGGTCGGCGACGAAGATGTGCCGCTCGTACGACAAGTCCTGCAGGCGCAGGAGTACTGGCGGCTGAAAGGGCTGAGCGCCGACGTCGTGATCGTCAACGAGCATCCGGTCAGCTATTTGGACGAAATGCAGGCGCAGCTCACGGCCGTCCTCAATGATGGCCCGTGGAGTACCTGGCAACATCGGCCCGGAGGCGCGTATCTGCTCCGGGCTGACCACATGGGCCGCGCGGAGCGCGTCCTGCTCGAAGCGGTGGCGGGTGCGATTCTCCGCGGTGACCACGGCGATCTTCGGACGCAGCTCGTCCGGCCCGATACGGTCCGCCCGCCGGCCATTCCGCTCGTGCCGACGTCATCGCCGCGCGGCGACACCCACACGAGAGACGTCCCCATACCTTCGATGACGCTGACCAACGGACTCGGGGGCTTCACCGATGACGGACGAACCTACGCGATCGTCCTCGGACGTGACGAGGAGACGCCGATGCCTTGGGCGAACGTCATCGCCAACCCGCGGTTCGGCACCGTCATCACGGCGTCAGGTTCGGCTCACACCTGGTCCGGCAACAGCCGCGAGAATCGGTTGACGCCGTTCGCGAGCGATCCGGTCAGCGATCCCACCGCCGAGGCGCTCTTTGTACGCGATGACGAAACCGGCGAGTCATGGTCGCCGACGCCCGGCCCGATGCCTCGCTCCGGGACCGGCCGATGCCGTATCCACCACACGGCCGGTTTGACGTACTTCTCCCGCGCGACGCACGGCATCGATCACGAGCTGGATGTCTTCGTCGATGCCGACGATCCCGTGAAGTTCTCGTTGCTCACCCTCACCAACAGCGGCCCAACGGCTCGAACGCTGAGCGTCTTCGCGTACAACGAGTGGGCGCTCGGACCGCCGCGCGAGGGCGACCATTTGCACGTCGTCACTGAAGTCGACCAGCTGAGCGGAGCCCTGTTCGCGAGGAACGCGTACAACCAGGAGTTCGCTCGACACATCGCGTTTTCGTACGCGAGCGAGGCGCCGATGTCCTTCACGGCCGACCGCCGATCGTTCATCGGTCGCAACGGCGACATCTCACGACCGGCCGCACTGAACCAGGCGGTGCTCTCCGGCCGGACCGGCGCGGCGCTCGATCCCTGTGCGGGGCTTCAGATTCGATGCGTGCTGCAACCCGGGGAAAGCCGGCGGCTGCTCTTCCTGTTGGGAGAGGGCACCGATCGCGATCATGCCCGCCACCTGATCGCGCGTCATGGACACGTCGACGCGGCAGCGGCAGCACGCGCGCGGGGTCAGGCGTCGTGGGATGACACTCTCAACGCGGTCCAGGTTCGGACGCCCGACGATTCCTTTGATGCGTTGCTCAACCGCTGGCTGCTGTATCAAGCGGTCAGCTGTCGCCTCTGGACGCGCGGCGGGTATTACCAGTCCGGCGGCGCGTTCGGCTTTCGCGATCAGTTGCAGGACGTCATGGCGTTGTCCTTCGCGCGCCCGGACCTTGCGCGCGAGCACCTGCTTCGCGCCGCAGCACGGCAGTTTGCCGAAGGTGACGTGCAGCACTGGTGGCACGAGCCGAGCGGCCGTGGAATCCGCACCCGCTGTTCCGACGATCTGCTCTGGCTGCCCTACGTCGTCGCCGAGTACGTGCGCACCACCGGTGACGCCGGCGTCCTGGACGAACGCGTGCCGTTCCTGAAGGCGCCGCTGCTCACGAGCGATGAACCCGAAGTCTACGGGTCGCCGAGCGTGTCCGCGGACGACGGCACCCTGTTCGAGCATTGCGTTCGCGCGATCGAGCGAGGCATGACGGCGGGTGCGCACGGCCTTCCGCTCTTCGGCACCGGTGACTGGAACGACGGGATGAACCGCGTGGGGCACGCCGGCCGCGGCGAAAGCACGTGGCTCGGCTTCTTTCTGCACGGGGTGTTGACCAATTTCGCGGGGTTGTGCGACGCACGACAAGACCGCACGCGAGCCGGGCGCTATCGGGCCGACGCGCGCCGCCTCGCGTCGCGACTCGAGCAGGCGTGGGACGGCGAATGGTATCGCCGTGGGTACTATGACGCCGGAACGGCCCTGGGATCGGCGCAGAACGACGAGTGCAAAATCGATTCGATCGCGCAATCGTGGGCGGTGCTCTCCGGCGCGGTTCCTCAGCGTTTTGCCGAACGCGCGATGGACGCCGTTCGCACCGCGCTCATCGCGCGGGGATCGCGGCTCCTCCTCCTGCTCGATCCGCCATTCGATCGCTCCGCGCAGGATCCCGGGTACATCAAGGGGTACCCGCCGGGGGTCCGCGAAAACGGCGGCCAATACACGCATGCTGCCGTCTGGGTCGTCATGGCCCTGGCTCGACTGGGCAGCGGCGACGAGGTCGCGGAGCTGTTTCACATGCTCAATCCGATCAACCACACGCGAACCGCCGCGGACGTCGAGCGATATAAAGCGGAGCCGTATGTCGTCGCCGGCGACGTCTACGCCAGAGCGCCGCACGCCGGCCGGGGCGGTTGGAGCTGGTATACCGGAGCGGCGGCGTGGATGTACCGCGCGGGCCTCGAAAGCATGCTCGGGCTGCGGCGGCGCGGCGACACGTTCAGCATCGACCCGTGCATCCCGGCGTCCTGGCCCGAATATGAGATCGCGTGGCGTGTGCAGCGCACGCGGTATCGGATTTCGGTGTCGAACCCCGAGCGGCAATGTCGAGGCGTCCTCACGGCCTCACTCGACGATGCCCCGATCGACGCCGGGGCGATTCCTCTCGTCGATGACGGTCGGACCCACCATGTGAGTATTGTTCTCGGCAGGGCGTCGTCTGACAACGGTTTAAAGGTTACGTCTCAAGTACGGCAATCCGTTTGAGTGCCTTGTCCCTCAACGCCGCCGCGTCGCGCGCAATCTTGACCTCGCCCACGCGCTCGATGTGTGGGACACGGCGGTCGAGTGCCGAGATGACTCGCGCAAATGCCGGATCTGACGCTTCCGGCTATCGTTCTTGTCGCTAACGGGCATGTCGCCTCCCGAGGGCATTTCAGCTCTGTCAATTGTGAATTCTGAAGACTGCTTAATTAGTCACAGACCGAGGGATTTATCCGAGTCGCGGCGAGCCAAGCGAGCCGCGCGATGCTTTCAGGGATTCGTGCCCCGTCGCCACGAGCGAAGCGAGTGGCGCGGCGCCTGAAACCGGGCCGAACCGCCAACAACCGAGCGTGAGCGAGGGAAGTTGGCGGTGAGGCAGGGATTCGAACCCTGGGTAGGAGTTTAAGCCCCTACAACGGTTTAGCAAACCGCCGCCTTCAGCCTCTCGGCCACCTCACCGGCTG
>JACPPO010000005.1 GCA_016190945.1 Acidobacteriota bacterium
GTCGCGGTGGGCGCGGCGGCCACGCTGCTGCTCGTCAACGTGCTTCCGGCACGGCGCGCGCGCGACCTCCTGATGCTCGTGAGCCTGCTGTTCGCCGCCGCGATCGTGCTGACGCTGCGCTTCATCCAGCCGGAGCGGCTCATCAGGGTCGAGTCGCTCCCCGACATCACCGACTTCTTCGCGACGCTGCAGTCCCCGATGACGCCGCTCCTGCCGTCATTCTGGGCCGGCGAGCTGCTCTATGCGGGCCTGCAGGGTGGCAGCGATCTGCTCCATGGGGCGGCGCTCTGGACGACCGCGCTGGCGTTTACGGTGCTGCTGGGCGCGGCAGATCGGGTGTGGCACTTCCAGGGCTACAGCCGCTCGCAGGAGGCGCCCAAGGCGCGGGTGACGCCGTTGCGCATCGTTGACCGTCTGGCGCACCTGCTGCCGCTCTCGACCGTGCGCCGCCAGCTCCTGGTCAAGGACGTCAAGGTGTTCCTCCGGGATGTCAACCAGTGGTTGCAGCTCCTGCCGCTCGTCGCGCTCGTGCTTCTGTATCTGTACAACTTTCGCGCGCTCGACCTCGAGCGCATTCCCTATATGAGCGGCGTCATCAAGAACGTCTACGCGTTGGTGAATCTCGGTATGGCGGGGTTTGTGGTGGCCACCGTCGCGGTGCGGTTTGTCTTTCCGGCCGTGTCAGCCGAGGGGGACGCGTTCTGGATCATTCGCAGCTCGCCGATTTCGCTGCGGGAGTTTCTCTGGTCGAAGTTCTGGACCGGCCTTGTCCCGATGCTGCTGTTCACCGAGGGGTTGACGATCGCCGCCAACGAGTTCATGGGAGTCGATCCGTTCCTCAAGGTTGTCGCCGCCGGGGCGGTGGTGTTCATGGCCTTCGCGCTGGTCGGTCTCGCCGTCGGGCTCGGCGCGCGGTACCCACGCTTCGGCGCCGACCCGAACCAGGTCGCGGGTTCTTACGGCGGCGTTGCCTTCATGATTCTCGCGGTCCTGTACATCATTGTGATGATCGTGCTCCTCGGCTGGCCTTCCGCCATGTGGCTCTTCAGCCGCCTGCGCGGCATCCGGCTGTCGGCGATGCGCGAGATCCTCATGGCGGGAAGCTTCCTCCTGGCTGCCGCCCTGAGCGTGGCGACGTGGTTGCTCGCGATGCGCTCAGGGGTGCGCGCGCTCGAGGAGATGAAGCGAGCGTAAGAAGTAGAAACTTAAAACTGGAAACTAGAAAGTAAGTCGAAAGTACAATCGGCTATTCGAGAGTCCCTCTAACAATCGCTTCGCTCGATGTGATGCAGCTTCACCGCGAGCTACCCTCCCCCAAACTGGGCAGCGACACCGATCGCAATAACTTCGACAGCTCGATCTGTGCGCTTTTGGCGACAACCCGCCCCCTGAAGTGCCACTCGAGCTGGTAGCGACCGGGGCCAAGTCTCGTGTCAGTGCGCCTAACCTATGTTTAGCCTGTCCGGCGATCGTCAGTAACGACAGTCCTTACCTGTGAGCGCCCGCACATAAGGACCATCTCGTGGCCGATACGCGCGCGACCTAAGTCCTTGATTGGCGGCATCCTACCACGCAGCGACACCATGCCTGGCGCCTTGCAGACCTGCGACGACTGGTCAGTCTAACTGCACTGCGCACCGCTAGCCTTCAATCGTCGGTATAGGCGCGTGAACCTCCGGAGCAAACCGTAGTCAGGCGCAAGCCGCGACGTGAGTATCAGGTGTTCGCTTGTGGCCAGGTGTCAGTCGAGCGGAGCCGGTTGCGGGGTCCCCGCGGCGCACGCCTGCGCCGTGGGGTGCCTTTGCGAAGGAGTGTCCCGCGCCTGTGCCGTAGGTCATGCGCCGCGCTCCCGATAGAAGGCGATGAGGTCCATGCTCTTCGGCGGAGCCGCTCCAAGCTGTCGAAGCATGGTCGTCACCTGGCCGCGGTGGTAAGAAGCGTGGTTGACGACGTGCTGCACCATGCGCCAGAGGACGGATGCCATAGGCTGCCCGGCGGTTGTCTTGTATTCGAGCCGCTGATCGATCCCGCGTGCGTCGAGCCTGTTCAGGAACGCGTTCATCCTGGACTCGTGCTCTTTCCAGGCGGCTCGGATCGAAGCTAGATCCGGAAACGTGTCGGAGGCGGGCATCGCGGCCGGCGACTCTCCCTGCCATCGCGAAAACCAGATCCATTCCGCCGAGTAGATATGCGCGAGCGTATCGCGCACGGAACGGAAGCTGCTCCCCATGTCTCGCGTGAACTGCTCGGGCGAAAGGGGCTCGACTACCTCGAGCAGCCGATCTCGCGCCCAGTAGTGAAAATCGACCAGCGTGCGCAGTTCTTCAGGATTCACGTGACGTCCCTCCTGGCCCCTCTACTTTTTCCACCTTTCCACTTTCTACTTTTCCACTTGGTCTTGCGCGGCCACCGCCGCCCCGAGAAGTCCCACCTCTGGAATCAGGATCACGTTCACGGGCATGGTCGCCGTCAGTGCCGACATGGCCCCCTTCGCGCAAAACGCCTTCATGAAGCGTCCATCCTGCAGCGCCGGCAGGATCTGTGGCGCGATCCCTCCACCGACAAATACCCC
Organism: Acidobacteriota bacterium; assembly: GCA_016190945.1. GTDB lineage: Bacteria > Acidobacteriota > Vicinamibacteria > Vicinamibacterales > UBA2999 > JACPPO01. The sequence goes on from JACPPO010000005.1 coordinate 2,573, forward strand.
TGATGTCGCGACCCCGCGCAGCGCCAGGTTGCCTGCCTCGGCGCCATAGGCCTCGACGAAGAGCGACAGCGCCTCGACGCAAGCCGGGCAGCTTCCGTGGAGCGCCGCCCGGGACACGGCGGCGGGCGCGTCGATCCGGTCGAGGCCGCGAATTTCCGGGCAATCCTGTCCGTCGTGGGTAAACCGGTGCAGGTTCAGCAGGCCTGGACCGCTGAGGACGTGCTCGACCTCAGCGCGCCCATACAACCGGCGCAGCATGCGCACGAGCTCGATCTCCCGGTCGGTCCGCGCCGCAAAATCCGCGTGGCCTCCCTCGGACGCCATGGATCGCAGGCGCCCGTGGACCCGATGCAGGTACGCCTCGCCCAGCCCGGTGCCTGCCGCGATGATGACGGCGTTGCCGTCCTCACGGGCGACGCCTCTCTGCAGCTGGATGACTTCCTCCGGGCCAAGGACACCGGCGCCGAGCGCCATGGCTTCGAGATCGTTCAGAATCCGGACGCGTGGCGTATGAAACCGTGCGGCGATGTCAGCGGCGCTCACGCTCCACTGGACGTTTGTCAGCCGCGCAGTACCGCCGACGACCGGGCCGGCGACCCCGACGACGGCCGCGGCGATGCGGGGTCCCCGCCGCCGACGCGTGCGGAGTGGGGTCCGAGCGGCGAACGGAGTATTCACATCTCGTGCGAAGGCGTCGAGGAGTTCGCCGAAACTGGTGAAGTCCCTGGTGAGGTAAGCGTGAACAGCGAGACGCTGCGGCCGGCCGTGCGCACGCTCGAAGAGCCCGAGCAGCGTCTTGGTACCCCCGACGTCGCCCGCTAACAGCACCAGTGGATTATAGTGAACGACGCGTGACGACCACCGGCCAGGCATCGACGTCTCGACGTCAGCTGCTCGAGCGATACACCCACGTGCGCGAGGATCATCTGCGGTACATGCAGAAGTGGGGACTCATCCGACCCGAGCCACGCGCGCACGGCGAAACCTATTACGCGTTCCCGGACCTGGCGGTGATCCGCCAGGCGGACGAGGCGCTGGCCGAGGGCGTGAGCTTTCGCGCCGTGCTCCGCAACCTGATCGCGATGCGGTCGGGACAGCTGGCGTTCGACTTCCGCATCGAGGCCCAGCCGGCAAAGGTGCTGCAGCTCAAGCGACGCGAGCCGCCGCCGCTGGCGGCGTTCATGGACCCGGTCCCGGTGGACGCGGCATCATCGGCCGAGGAGGTGTTCCACGCCGCATCCCTACTGGACGACGGTGATCCGGCGAACTTCGAGGCGGCGTTAAGGGCTTACCGCCGGGCGCTCGAGGTGGATCCGTATCTGGTCCCGGCCCTGATCAACCTCGCGAACATCCATTACGCCCGCGACGAGATCGCGGAGGCGCAGGCGCTCTACGAGCGCGCAATCGCACTCGAACCCGACGTGTTCGAGGCTCATTTCAATCTCGGCAACATCTTCCATGACCTCGGACGCTATCTCAAGGCTCAGGCCTGTTACCGCGATGCCCTGAAACTGAACTCCGCGTATGCCGACGCGCATTTTTATCTGGCGGTCACGCTGGAGAAGAACGGCCAGTCGCGCGACGCGCGGCTGCATTGGCGCGCGTACCAGCAGCTGGCGCCGAAGGGGGAGTGGGTCGACTTGGCGAAGGAATTTTCGGATTAGCTACGTGTAGGTTTCGGGCGACCGTTTTTTCGGCGCGCGGCGCAGCTTGTAGTAGTGGCAGTCAGGGCACCACGCGTCGGCGTCGAACCCCGCCATTCCCGCGTACGGCTTGACTTCCCGGTGCGTGCAGAACTCGGCGTTGCCGTCTTCGGCTGGCTGCATCCACCGGCAGGAGCGGAAACGGACGAGCGCCGCCGACTGCGGGTTGTCCGAGATCGCCGGTGCGGGTCCCGCCGCATCGGAGGGAGCCGCGGGCGCAGCGGCCTCTGGATCGCGCGGAAGCGGGGACGTACTGCTATTGAAGTTGTACGCCAACGGCTTTCTCCAGCGCGCGAAGCGCGCGCGCCTCTTCGGGAGCCACGAGCGTCAGCGCGCTTCCCGCCGTTTCGGCACGGCCCGTGCGGCCGACGCGATGAACGTAGGCTTCGGGCGTATCGGGCACCTCGAAGTTGACGACGTGCGCGATGCCGTCGATATCGAGGCCCCTGGCGGCCACGTCGGTCGCCACCAGCACGGGATAATCCCCGGTCCTGAATCCCTCAACCGCCGACATGCGCTGCTGCTGCGTACGATCGGCATGCAGCGCCGCCGTGCGGATACCCATCCGGCCCAGGCTCGACGCCAGCCGATCGGCGCCAATCTTGGTGCGGCAGAAGACGAGCACCGGCCCCTCGGCTTCATCGCGCAGCCAGCGCGCGAGCCATTCAGCCTTTTCGCCTCTTGCAACCGTCTGGGTCGCATGCGAGATCGTCCGCGCCGGCCCGCCTCGACGACCCACCTGCACGTACTTCGGATCCCGCAGGAATTCCTTCGTGAGCTTCAGCACCTCGCCGGGCATCGTGGCGGAGAAGAGCAGCGTCTGGCGCGTCGCCGGCAGTGCCGACAGAATGCGTCGCACGTCGGGCCAGAACCCCATGTCGAGCATGCGGTCCGCTTCGTCCAGGACCAGCACTTCGAGGCCGGTGAAGTTGGTCGAATCGTGCCGCATGTGGTCCATGAGGCGGCCGGGCGTTGCGACAACGATGTCGACGCCGGCGCGGAGCGCCCGCTCCTGCACGTCCATGGCGACGCCGCCGTATACGGCGACGCTGGAGATGGCGGTGTGGTAGGTCAGGCCCTGGACCTGGTCTTCAATCTGCACGGCCAGCTCGCGCGTCGGCGCAAGCACCAGCGCCCTGGTGGCTGCCGGGCGAGTCGGCAGGGCGTTGAGGAAGCGCTGCAGGATCGGCACGAGGAAGGCGGCCGTCTTGCCGGTTCCGGTCTCGGCGCAGCCGATCACGTCTCCGCCCGCCAGCGCGAGAGGAATGACGCCGCTCTGCACCGAACGTGTCTCCCGCCATCCGAGATCGCGGATGCCGCTCAGGAGCCGCGGGTCCAGACCAAGCCGCTCGAACGCAATGGGTGCAGGGTCGAATGCCGCCGGCTCGAAGGCGAGCGTGGCGGTGTCCGTGGTGGCGGTGTGACCGTCCTGGCGACGTGGTCGCCCCGAGGGACGTGGCCCGCGGTGGCGCGACGGGCCCCGACGGCTGCCGTTGTGCTGTGATGAGTGAGTGGTGTGGGCTTTCAAGGGTTGGCTGACTATCGTGCGCGGAAGGTGATGATGCCGCGAACAGGATCGTAGGGAGAAACACCGACGGTGACGCGATCGCCCGGGACGACCTTGATACGGAAGCGGCGCATTCGGCCGCTCAACTGCGCGAGTACCTCGTGGCCGCCATCGCACTGGACGCGGTACAACCCGCCGGAATGGACAGCGACGACCGTGCCTTGCATATCAATCAGGTCGTCTTTGCTCAACAGCTCGTCCTTTCACGCAACATAGCAATGAGTGTGCCACAGCGGGTGGCTCGGCGCAACGTCAAGAAATCGTAATGTTTGGCGTGAGAGATCGCACCTGCTCTTCCACCTGCTGGGCAAGCGCGGCGTAGTCCTCACCGCGCAGTCGCAGCGGCGCGCCGAAGGCGACGCGCACCCTGCCCGGCCTCACCATGTGCCACGTCGGGTGCAGCACCCGGTCGAGGCCGTCGAGGCGTACGGGGATGACCGGCACCTCGAGGCGCGACGCGATCATCCCGACGCCTCCGCGGAAGGGCTTGATGTCGCCGGTTGCGCCGCGGACGCCCTCCGGAAAGATCAGGATCGACCACCCGCCGCCTGTCAACTCGCCCATGTAGCGGAGCGTGTGTCTGGCGCCGGCCTCCCGCTGCGGAATCGGAAACGTGTTGAAGTAGAAGCACGCCAGGTAGTAGTTCAGCGAGTTCGTGAACCACTGTCGCCACGTGTAGTCCGCAGGATGGAAATGAGCCGTGAAGAACTCCTTCAGCATGGCGGGCGCCATCCGCGCACGCCAGCGCCCCGGCAGTGCCGCCAGGATCACCGGCACGTCCATGTGGCTTTGATGGTTGGAGGCAAAGAGCACGGGTCCGTCGAGGCTCGCGAGATGGTCGAGGCCTTCGACACGCATGTGCGCGAAGAGCCGCGCGAGCGGCAGAATCCACGTCCCGAGCGACAGCCGCCGGACAACGCGAACGGGCCAGGCCCGATTCCAGGTCGGAAAATCGACGGGTGGTTCGACTTCCTCCGGCGAGGAGCCCTGCTCGACCAGCTGCTTCAGGTCGTCGATGCTGCGCGCGTCGGCGAAGCGCGCTTCGTCGATGCGCGTCTGGAATCGATCTTCGATGGCGACCATCAGCTCGACGCGCTCGAGGGAGCTCAGGCCGAGATCGTCCAGTGTGGTGGCGCCGCCGACGTCACGGCCCGCGGCAAACCGCGCGATCAGCGCCTCGAGCGTGTCGCCGCCTTCTGTCTGGAGCGGCTGTTCGCCCGTAGCGACCCATTCCCGAATCGCGGAGCGTTTGAGCTTGCGCGTCCCTTCGGTACGCGGCAACGCGTCGGCCGGCCAGATCGATGCCGCGCGGATGCGCTGGTGATCCTGCAGACGCGTGTTGGCGGCTCGTACGATGGCGTCCGCATCGATACCGTGCTCCAGCACCAACACCGCGTGGACCCGCTCCTCGCCATCCCTGGCCACGCCCACCACCGCTGACTCGCGCACGCCAGGAAGCTCGTTCAGCGTGCGCTCGACGTCTTCGGGGAAGACGTTCAGCCCTTCAGGCGTCACGATCATCTCTTTCTTGCGGCCCTTGATGAACAGCCGGCCCTCCGAATCCCGCTCGCCGATGTCGCCCGTGTGCAGCCAGCCGTCGGCGTCAAAGACATCGTCGGCTGTGGGCTTCGGGCTTCGGGATTTGTCTACGTAGTACCCCGTGGTGACGTTCTCGCCGCGCACGAGGATCTCCCCGTCATCAGCGATGCGTACCTCGACGCCGGCGATCGGCGTCCCGACGGAGCCCTGCTTGCCCTTCTTGAAGGGGTGATTGAGCGTCACGATGGGCGCGGTTTCCGTCAGTCCGTACCCCTGAATGACCGCAAGACCCATCCGCCGCCAGAACTCCTCGAGCTCTGACGCCAACGGCGCCGCGCCGACGACGAACGCCCAGAACTTGACGCCAAGGGCGGAATGCACACGCCGGTACTTCCACCAGCGTCCGGGAATGGAAATGCCAGCCGGCGGCGACTCGGTCGATTCGGGGCAGGTTCGCGCGATGTGGTCGCGCAGGACGTCCAGGATCTTCGGCACGCACACCAGCACCGATACGCGCCGCGAGCGAATCAAGCGGACCAGGTCGCGCGGGTTGAAGCTGCGCGTGAAGATCACCGTCCCCCGCACCATGGGGGGGATCGTGGTCGCCATTGACTGGCCGAACATGTGGCTGAGCGGCAGCAGGTTCAAGAAGCGCAGAGGGTGAAAAGGCCGTGCGTATCGGCGATATTTCGTGATTTCACGCTCGACCGGCACGATGTTCGCGAGCACGTTCCGGTGCCGGATCACGACGCCTTTCGGCTCCGCCGTCGCACCAGATGTGAACACGATCTGGATCACGTCGTCTCGCGAGACCGCCACGGGAGGCATCGGACCGTCGCTTCGCCAGTCAATGTCAGCGAAGCGCCACTGCTCGGCGCCGTCGAACTTCGGAGGGTCCGCGTGGGTCTGCACGTCGTCTCCAACCAGCACGACGCGGGCATGGACGAGCGCGCGGATCTTGGCCACGAACTCGACAGATGATCGGTAGTCAATCGGTACGACGATGATGCCGGCGATGAGGCAGCCCCAATAGCACGCCAGCCACTCGGGCCGGTTCTCGCCCCAGAAGACAACCGTGTCGCCTTTCTGCAGACCTGCGGCGTCGAGCCTGCGCGCGAACCCGCGCGCCGCCCGTCCAACCTCGCCGTACGTGTAGCTGCGGACGCGATACCCGTCGTCGTAGACAAGAAAGTTCGCGCGGATCGCCGCAAGCTCGCGAAAGAAATCGATCAGCGTGTCACGCGGCACCTTCGAATTATCACGCGTCTTTGACAAGTTGGGCATTTCACCGAGTTGATTTCATACGCTGGCAGTCACCGGAGCGGCGCGCGGGCACCAGACCGATTACAATGCGTTCGCGATGCGCATCTTCCTGACGGGGGCCACCGGTTACGTCGGTTCGGCGGTTCTGGACGCGCTCGTCCGTGGCGCACATGAGGTGACGGCCCTCGTCCGCGATCCTGAAAAAGCGGAACGCGTGTCGCTGCGCGGCGTGCAGCCGGTCATCGGTGACCTTTCCGCGCCTAAGTCCTACGCCCAGGCCGCCGAAACGTGCGACGCGATTATTCACGCCGCCTACGAATCCTCCAAACGGGGTCCCCAGGTCGACCGCCAGGCGATCGACGCGCTGCTCGGTGCGGCGATCCGCCACGCCGCCAAGGGGCACCCGGTGAGCTTTGTCTATACCTCAGGGGTCTGGGTGCTGGGAAACACGTCCGGAAAGGCCGCCGAGGATGCCCCCGTCCGTCCTACGCCGCTCGTGGCGTGGCGGCCCGACCACGAGAGGCTCGTGCTGGACGCGGGCCGGGGCAGGACGCTCCGGACCGCGATTGTGCGCCCGGGAATTGTGTACGGAGGCGGCCGCGGAATCATCTCGGACCTGCTGAAGAACGCCGCCAATGGCCTCGTCCGGGTCATTGGGGACGGCCGGAATCACTGGGCGTGCGTGTACGACCGCGATCTCGCCGATCTGTATCTCCGCGTCGCCACGAATCCGGACGGCTCGGGGGTCTACCACGCCACCGACGAGGCCGATGAGCGGGTAGCGGACATCGTGGGAGCCGTGGCGCGGCAGGCGAAGATGGAGCCCGACGTGCGGCACGTACCCATCGAGGAAGCGAGAGCGAAGATGGGCCCGTATGCCGATGCGCTCGCGCTGAACCAGATCGTGCGCGGTCAACGTGCGCGCGCGCTGGGATGGACGCCGACGCTGCATTCCGTGGCTGGCAACGTGGCGCGCCTGCTCGAGGAATTCCGCGCCAAGCGCGAAGCCGCGTAGTTGTCACGGCTGCTCGAATCTCCCGGCTCTTCCACCGCCGCCGGAGCGCTCGCGGTGGTGTCCTTCGGGTTGCTGACACTGGCTCGCGACAGGGGGATAAGGAGAGACTGAACCATGGCCACCGTGGGCAGAACCCAGACGACCGACATTGCCGTCCATTGGAAAGAGGAGGAGTACATCCATCCGCCGGCCGGCTTCGTCGGCCAGGCGAACCTCGTCGATCCCGTGGCCGACGAGCGGTTCAGCGAGAAGCATTTCCCCGAGTGCTTCAGGGAATATGCCGACATGCTCTCCTGGGATCGCTACTGGCACACGACGCTCGATACGAGTACCCCGCCTTTCTGGAAGTGGTTCTCCGGCGGCACGCTCAACGCCTGCTACAACTGTGTGGACCGGCACTTGGACAGGCACAAGAACAAGGCCGCGTTCATTTTCGTCCCCGAATCGGAGACCGAACCGACCTACACGCTTACGTACCAGGAACTGTTCACACGGGTGAACGAAGTCGCAGCGGTTCTGCGCGACTTCTGCGGCCTGCACGCCGGCGATCGGGTGACGATTCACATGCCGATGATTCTGGAGCTGCCGATCACGATGCTGGCCTGCGCGCGGCTCGGCATCATTCACTCAGTGGTCTTCGGTGGATTCAGTGGCGAGGCCGCCGGGCTGCGAGCCGCTGACTCCGAGAGCCGGGTCATGATCTATGCGGACGGTTACTACCGGAACGGAAAACTCGTGGAACACAAGGCGAGCGCGGACCTCGCCGTTGAATGCGCCGGGCACGAGGGCCAGAAAATCGAGAAGGTCCTCGTGTGGCGGCGCCATCCAGGCCAGGAGTTATTGACGACGCCGATGGTGCAGGGCCGCGACTATTACATGGACGAGTTGCTGAAAGGCTACAAGCGGGCGAAGGTCGCCCCGGTGTCCATGGATGCCGAGGCGCCGCTGTTCCTCATGTACACCAGCGGGACCACGGGGAAGCCGAAGGGCTGCCAGCACCGCACGGGCGGCTATCTGGCCTACGTCACCGGCACGTCAAAGTACTACCAGGACATCCATCCAGAGGACGTCTACTGGTGCATGGCGGACATCGGGTGGATTACCGGCCACTCCTACATCGTCTATGGTCCGCTGGCCCTGGGTGCCACGAGCATCATCTACGAGGGCGTGCCCAACTATCCCGATGCCGGACGGCCGTGGCGAATCGCGGAGCGGTTCGACGTCAATATCTTCCACACCTCGCCGACCGCCATCCGCATGCTGCGCAAGGCAGGACCGAACGAACCGGTGAAGTACGACTACCACTTCAAGCACATGACGACGGTCGGCGAGCCGATCGAGCCGGAGACATGGCGATGGTATTACGACGTCGTGGGGAAGCGCGAAGCCGTCATCGTCGACACGTGGTGGCAGACGGAGACCGGGGGCTTCCTCTGCACGACGAAACCGGCTCTTGACCCCATGAAGGCCGGGAGCACGGGTCCCGCCGCCCTCGGCATCTATCCGGTCATTTACGACGAGGCAGGGAAGGAGCTTCCGCCCGGCTTGGAGCGAGCGGGCAATATCTGCATTCGGAATCCGTGGCCTGGCATCATGCAGACCATCTGGAAGGACAACGACCGTTTCGTCAGACAGTACTATCAGAAGTACTGCAAGGACCCGAAGAGCACGGATTGGCGGGATTGGCCCTACTTCGCGGCCGACGGGGCGGTGCTCCCCCCGGACGGCTACTACCGCATCCTCGGGCGAGTCGACGACGTGATCAATGTGGCTGGCCACCGGCTGGGCACCAAGGAGATCGAGTCGGCGTGCCTGACGGTCCCGCACGTGGCTGAGGCGGCGGTGGTGCCGGTCGTCGACGAAATCAAGGGCCGGATGCCCGTCATCTATGTCGCGCTGAAGCCGGGCGTCTCCGACGGTAGGCAGGTGACGGACCAGATCGTCACCACGGTTGAAACGATGATCGGCAAGATCGCCCGGCCCAAGGCGGTTCACGTCGTACCGGACCTGCCAAAAACGCGATCCGGCAAGATCATGCGCCGGATCCTCGCCGCGATCTCGAACACGATGGATACCGGCGACGTCACGACGCTAGCTAACCCCGAGATTGTGGAGCAAATCCGGCAACAGGTACAGGGGGAAGGGCCCGTGGTCATGCAGGAAGGACCGGAAGACGTCAAACGATTCGGCGAGCAGGAGTAGGCGGGGTTCCTGCCGCATGGGTGGTCGACGACATGCGATTCTTCTTGCCGAATTGGGGTGGCGCATCGCCAACGCACCGGAGATCCCTGTGTATCGCCCCGGCGGGCCGTTCGCGCGCCTGCGGCTGAATTCCACGAAATGAGCGCGGCGCTGGTCGGGCTCGCCGACATCGGAATCGCCGTGGAACGTATTCGCGGCGTGGCGCTCCGCACGCCTCTTCTCGAGGTCAGCCTGGATCGAGACGTCGATCGTGGAGGCGGCTCTTCAGGTCTGCCCGATCGTGCACTCAGGCTCAAGTGCGAAAACTTCCAGCCGATGGGTGCCTTCAAGATCCGCGGCGCGTACAACATGCTCGCGCAGCTGTCGCCGGAGGCGAGGGCCGCCGGCGTGGTGACCTACTCGTCTGGAAACCATGGACAGGCGGTGGCGCTCGCCGCCGAGCGGCTCGGCATCCCGGCCGTGATCGTGATGCCGGAAACGGCGCCGCGCGTGAAGATCGACGGCGTGCGCCGGTACGGCGGCGAGGTCATCTTTGCGGGCACGACGTCTGTCGATCGCCGGGTGAGGGCGGAAGCCGAGGCCGCGGCGCGTGGGCTAACCATCGTGCCCCCTTTTGATCATCCCTGGATCGTTGCCGGCGCCGGCACCTGCGGCCTCGAGATTCTCGATCAGTACCCGGATGTCACCGCTGTCTATGTGCCAGTGGGCGGCGGCGGACTCATCTCCGGCATTGCCGCGGCCATCAAGGGGAGCGGCCACGCCGCGCGCGTGATAGGGGTGGAACCGACCGGCGCCGCCAAGATGTCGGCGTCGCGAGCGGCGGGGCGTCCGGTCAGGCTCGAGCGGACGTCGAGCATCGCCGATGGCCTGCTTCCACTTCAGCCCAGCGATCTCACCTTCGCGCACGTCCAGGCGCTGGTGGACGATCTCGTGACTGTGGACGATGCCGCGATTGCCGGCGCCGTCCGGTGGCTGTTTCGCGAGGCGCGGATCGTGGCGGAGCCAAGCGGCGCCGCCAGCGTCGCGGCCGTGCTGCAGGCCGGCGCGTCGATTGCCCCTGGCACGGTGGCCGTCATCTCAGGCGGCAACGTGTCGGCTGCGGACTATACCCGCTACATCATGTAGTGTCCGGCTTCAGATGGATCGGGTGCGCCAGGCGATCCGCGTTCGTCACTACAGCCGCCGCACCGAGGAGGCGTACGTCTATTGGATCCGGCGCTACATCGTGTTCCACGGGAAGGCGCATCCGTCATCGATGGGCGCTCCGGAAATTTCCGCGTTTCTGATAAGCGAGGCTTTCCCATGAGTCATGCTATGCACCGGGTCGCACATTTCTAGATTATCGGTCCATATCGACTGAGAGTTCGATTCGATGACGATACCCAACAGGACATCGACTTTCGGCCGGTACTGGAGGGCAACGTATTCGGACCCCTTCAAGACGTTGGCGTGTTTAATGCCGTAGCCCTGGATCGTGAAGTGGGGACGCTGACGTGACCCAATGGTGCCGATTTCGATCCGACCACCTTGCACGATTGGCCAAAGGTTCGGGATCACTTTGTCGCTATGGCGCGAGGCTGGGTACGTCATTCAACCGGTGTAGGTCGAAGCGGGGGCTAACACGTTGCACCAAACGGCGGCTCGTGAGATCGTGAAGCGGCGCGGCTCACTTGGACCGTTGATATGGCGGCGAGGATCGCCGATCGAGCGGATGCCGCAAGTGGTCTCGGGCGATCGATCTTAAGAGGAGCGAAACATGGCCGAAACGAGAGCAATTAATCCCTGGACTTGGCAGGATCAATTCGGCTTTTCTCAGGCGATCGAAGTTCGGGGGGGACAACGTGTCGTCTGCTGCGCTGGCCAGACGGCCGTGGACGCGAGTGGGAATCCGATGCATGGGCGAGATATGGCCAAACAGGCAAACCAGGCTTTGGACAATCTCGAAACCGTCTTGAGGCAGGCGGGCCTTACTCTGGCCAACGTCGTGCGACTGAATTACTACACGACGGACATGGCCGCATTTTTCAACGCTGCTCCCACGTTTGGTCCGCGACTGGCAGCGGCTGGCTGCAAGCCCGCATCCACGTTGCTTGGCGTGGCAAGCCTGTTTCATCCGGAGATCATGATCGAAATCGAAGCGACCGCCGTCGCCTAGACGTCTTGAAAGGCCAGAATCCTTACAAATGAGTCAAGTTTTGGGCAGGCCTTTCAAGACGTCTCGCCCGCGCGGAGCGCGGGCAAGAGATGCTGTCCCTAGCGAGGCGGAGCCGCATTTCTCCATGCTCGGCGGTCTGAGGCGGAGCCTCGCTAGACTTCGTGTGCCATCCGAACGCCGCGAATTCGCTGCGCCGTGGGGTGCCTCTGCGGTGGGGATGCCCCGCCTCATACCCGTGAGTCATGAAACCGGTTCTAGCTA
>JACPPO010000061.1 GCA_016190945.1 Acidobacteriota bacterium
GGCAACCTCGATGCGCTGCCAGAGGGCTCGCGCTATCAGATCTTCACGGCCCCAGGCGATCAGTCGCTCCTCGCCAGGGCGACACGCTTATTGCGGGCGGTCCTGCCCGTCGATGTGGTAGCGGTTGACGAAGAAGGGCACGAAGGTCGCTACTCGCAGATGACGCACTACCACCGTCGTGCGATCACAGACGCGCGTGGGGCGGCTTTGATTTTTGCGTCACCTGATTCGCTGCTTTCGACCGACGCGCTGCGGTATGTGGTCGCACGTCACGCAGTCGGGATGCGGGCTGTGGTGGTGCCTCCCGTTCGGCTCACCAAGGAAAGTGTTCTGCCCGCGCTTGTGGCGCGTGGTAGTGCGGCTTTTGCACCCCGGGAGTTGGTTCGTTTTGCGCTCGACCACCTGCACCCGGCAACGCTGGCCTACATGGCGGATGCGTCACGCTTCAACGCTTTCCCCACCGGCTTGCAGTGGCGAGTGGGCGAAGAGGGCATGATCTCGCGCAGCTTCCATTTATATCCGCTGATGCTGGCCCCCGTTCACCTGGCATTACCGGCGCGGACCATCGATTCCAACTACATCGAACATTGCGTGCCCAACATGGAGGACATTGATGTGGTCACGGACTCGGATGTGCTCGCGATGTTTGATCTCACAGCAAAGCGCCGGTATGGCGGACGCGCGAAGACACGCACGATGAGAATCTGGAGGCTTGCGAGCGTGGCCGGTCGATGTTCTCCGCACCACCTACTATTCTGGCGGCACGCGATCCGTTTGCATACCGACGTGCTCGACGCGCGGTGGAGCGCCGTTGAGAAAGAGTCCGCTGCAATTGCAGACCTTGTGCTGGCACGCCGTCATCTAGCACGTCGATTGCATCCGATGCTCCGGGTTATATCCTCGATGCAGCAGCGGGTGGAGCGCAGGGCGCGGGACTTACGGCGGAGAGCGCCACGACTCCGCCTGAAGCGGATCGTCAGGGTGGTCGCAATCGCGCGGAAACGGGTGCGGCGAAAGATGAAACGCCCCAGCCGGGGTGGTGCTGAAACGTAAGGGTATACGAAGTTCCTCAGTGATTTGTAGCGACGATAGACGATAGCTCCTAGCGCGCAGGCTTCAGCCTGGGCAGACCCCATTGGCCTACATCGACTTTCTGCAGACCGTTCACACACGGACCGCGCGCAACTACATACAGCGCGTCATCGAGCACGACAAGGCCGAGTGCGCTGAAATCTCGCGCCGCTTCGACAAGGACTACTGGGACGGCGATCGGAAGTACGGTTACGGCGGGTACAACTATGACGGGCGCTGGGTCCAGGTCGCGGAACGCCTGGCCGCGCACTACGAGCTGCAACCCGGGGCACGCATCCTGGACATCGGATGCGGCAAGGGCTTCCTGCTTTACGACCTGATGCAGGTCGTGCCTGACGCCTCGGTCGCCGGCCTCGATATTTCGCGCTATGCCCTCGATCACGCGACGGAGGATGTCCGCGGTCATCTCGTCGAGGGCACGGCGGCCCATCTGCCTTTTGCCGACAAGAGCTTCGATTTTGTCGTCTGCGTCAACACGCTTCACAACCTCCGTGTCTTCGACCTCGATTCGGCGCTTCGCGAGATCGAGCGCGTCAGCCGCGGGCCGAAGTACGTCGTCGTCGACAGCTTTCGGAACGAGCGCGAGAAGGTCAACCTGTTGTACTGGCAGCTCACCTGCCAATGTTTCTACACGCCCGAGGACTGGCGATGGTGCTTCGATCGCGCCGGGTACTCCGGGGATTACTCCTTCGTTTGGTTTGAGTAGGGCCAATGTCAGATTCACCGACCGTCAAGACCGCGACTGATCTGTACCGCGAGGTCACGGAGCCCTTTTTCGCGACGCCGGAGATCCCGCTCGGGCCGTGGACCTCGTACAGCGTGATGTACGACCCGAAACACGTGGCCTTCGTGCTCTCGCGTTACAAGTTCGTCGCAAAGATGCTGGAGGGCCGAGAGCGCGTCATGGAAATCGGCTCCGGCGACGGGATCGGCCTCTCGCTGGTCGCGCAGACCGTCAAGTACGTGTATGCGGTCGACTGGGATCGCCGGCTTCTCGATGGCAACGCACGACGCCTGAAACACCTCCGGAACGTCAGCTACGTACTGGTCGATCTCAACAAGAAGTCGCCGGGCTTGAAGGTCGATGCGGCCTATTGGATCGACGTGCTGGAGCATCTGGACGCGGCCAACGAATCAACCGTGATCGAGCACATCGTTCGTTGCCTGCCGGACGACGGCGTGCTGCTCACCGGGACGCCGAATAAGACTGCACATCAGTACGGGAGCCCGCAGAGCAAGGCGCTGCACATCAACCCCAAGACGATGGACGAACTGCGGACGCTCATGGAGCGGTACTTCCGCAACGTGTTCATGTTCGGCATGAACGACGAAGTGGTGCATACCGGCTACGCGCCGATGTGCCACTACATCTGGTCGCTGGCCGTCGGCGTACGCCGGTAGCGTGTAGCGCGGGGGCTTCGACCTCCGCGATGGAAACAAGGAGGACGATGAAAACCTACGTGGTTCTGGGCGGCGGCGGGGCGTTCGGCGTGCATACCGCCTTCTATCTGCTGGACCATGCGAATCCGAAGAAGGTGATTTGCGTCGGCCGCAATCCCGAAAAACCTGAGCCCTTCTCGCTGAATCTCGGCAAAGGCGATTCACGCTACGAGTATCACCAGATTCACGTCGTCCACGAGCAAGACCGGCTATTCGACCTTTTCGATCGCGTGAAGCCCGAAGTCATCATCTCGTATGCCGCACAGGGCGAGGGCGCGGTCTCCTGGAAAAAATCGTGGCGGTTCTTCGAGACAAATGGCACGGCGCTCGTGAAGATGTCCGAGGAGCTCATGTCCCGCCCGTATCTCGAGCGGTTCATTCAGATCGGCACCTCTGAACTGTACGGTTCGGTCGCGCACGCGGCCAAGGAAGACGATCCCGTTAAGCCCACCAGCCCGTACGCGGCCTCGAAGGCGGCGTTCGATCTGTATCTACTGTCGGTTTCGAGCGTGCTGAAGTTCCCGATGAACATCATCAGGCCGTCGAACGCCTACGCGCCGGGCCAGCAACTGCACCGCGTGATTCCACGCGCGGTCCTCTGCGGCCTCACGGGCAGGAAGCTGCCGCTCCACGGTGGTGGCCGGGCGGAGAAGTCCTACATCCACGCGCGCGATCTGGCGCGGGCGATTCATCTCGTGTCCGAGAAGGCGCCGCTTGGCCGCGTCTACAACGTAGGTCCGCCCAAGCCGATTTCCATCCGGCACCTCGTCGAGAAGACGGCCGAGGCGCTCGGCATGCCCTTCGAGCAGCTGTGCGAGGTCACGCCCGATCGTCTTGGACAGGATTCGAGATACTGGCTCGACAGCGGCGCGATCAGGGCCGACGTCGGCTGGGAGCCGGAGATTTCGCTCGAAGAGGGCCTTCGCGAGATGGTCGTGTGGGGGCGCCAATACCTCACGCAGCTCGCAGAGATGTCGACCGAATACGTGCTGCGCACCTGATGACCCTCGACTACCATCGCCAGTTTCGTGACACGCAATGAAGATCCTGTTCGTCATGCGCCACGGCGGGTACGTGCGCAACTACGAGAGCGTGCTGCGCCAGCTCGCCGCGGAGGGGCATCGGATCCACCTCGCCGCCGAGCTCGACCGCAACAAGATGGGAGAGGACATCGTCGGCCAGACGCTCGCCCGCGAGATTCCCTCGATCACAATGGGACGCGCGCCGGTGCCCGAGGACGGCGTCTGGCCCCGCTCGGCCCACATCAGCCGCCTTCTCGTCGACGCGCTTCGGTACATGCAGCCTCAGTTCCGCAAGGCGTACGCCCTGCGCACGCGCGCGGAGCGCATCGTGCCGCGGACGTTCCGGCCGTTCCTCTACGCGGTCGAACGCCTTGGCAGTGGCTGCTCGCGGTTCGTCGCCGCCGCTTTGTGCGCGCTCGAGCGTGTCATCCCGCTCAGCCGGGAGGTCACGGCCTTCCTCCAGGCGGAGGCCCCCGATGCGCTGCTCGTCACGCCGCTCGTCGACCCGGCGTCGATCCAGGTGGACTACCTGAAGTCAGCCAGCGCGCTGGGCGTGCCGTGCGCGCTGTGCGTGGCGAGCTGGGACAACCTGACGAACAAGGGTGCCATCCGTGTGGTGCCCGATCGTGTGTTCGTCTGGAACGCCGCGCAGATCGAGGAAACCGTGGCCCTGCACGGCGTTCCGCGCGAACGTGTCGTCATGACCGGCGCGCAGATCTTCGACCACTGGTTCTCGTGGCGTCCCAGCCGGACGCGGGAGGAGTTCTGCCGTACCGTCGGACTCGACCCCTCGCGGCCTATCGTCCTGTACCTGGGCTCATCCTTCTTCATCGCGCCCAACGAGGCGGATTTCGGGATCCGCTGGCTGTCGGCTCTTCGTGCCGCGCGGGACGAGCAAGTGGCGGGAGCCAATATCCTGATCAGGCCGCACCCGAGCAACGCCGCGCAGTGGGGTGGCTTGAATCTGGAATTGTGGCCCCGGACCGCGGTATGGCCGCCGCCCGGCGTCGACTTCTTCGCGCCCGAGTTCAAGCACGATTTCTACGATTCGCTCCATTTCAGCGCCGCGGTCGTCGGCGTCAATACCAGCGCACAAGTCGAGGCCGCCATCCTCGGGCGCATTGTCTGCACCGTGGCCTCGACAGACTTCGCGCACTCTCAAGCTGGGACTCTGCATTTTCAGCATCTCGTGAACGGAGGCCTCGTCGAGATCGCCCGTGATTTCGATGAGCACGTCGCGCACCTCGGCGCGCTTCTGCGGGGCGGTCTTGCGCAGGCGGAGCGGAGCCGCGCGTTCGTGGAGTCCTTCGTGCGGCCGTTCGGGCTGGACCAGCCTGCCACCCCACGACTCACGTCGGCGATTGTCGATCTGGCGGCGCTTCTCGTTCGCAGACGCAGTCCCGACACGCTGTTGGTGCGCGTCCTCCGGCAACTGCTGACGCCGGTCGCGTGGCTCGTGGCCGGCATGCCGGATCGACGGCCCTGGTGGGTCTACGTGCTGCGCCCACCGCTGTTTCTGACGGTGCAGGCGTGGGCGCTTCCGTACCGCGTCAGGAATCGCCAGTTGCTCGCTGCGCGTCGGCTGCCGCAGCTCCAACGCGACGTGGAGAAACGGACGCGGCGCCTTGTCGTCGACCCCTGGAAAGAAGGGTCGAAGCGTGTGCGTAGCAAGACGCGATACGGGCTGCATAGATGCCGCGTGAACGCACGAGTCGTCGGCGCCCGAGTGCTCCGGACGTTGACAAAATGAAGCATGTGGACCGGACGAGGTTCACGACGACGACGCTTCGGCTTGGCGTCAAACGGGTGCGGATTACGCGCCCGAACCCACACCAGTACGGGCATCTGGGGCTCGAGATGGTCATGTCGCTCGCGCACGCGAGGCAGGAAGGCGGGGATGTCTACTTCGTCCGGTCTTCCGCGCCGCTGGGGAGCGGGCTGTTCGAGCTGGAGAGCCCGCACGTCCGCGTGCTGCGCCGGCCGCCGCGGGTCGTTCGCGAGCTGTTTCGAATCTGTATCTCGTGGCTCAGGCTTCGGGGCCGCGTCGGCCGGTGGCGCAACCAGCTCCGTGAGGAGGTCGAACGGGAACTCGTACGGGAGGTGACGCGGTACGTCGTCAACCCAGGCCTCCCGCAGCAGGTTCGGGAGGCTCTGCGCGCCACACGGGGGCGGCTTCGGGCCTCGCTCGAACGGGCCGCGCGGAATCGGCGCCGGGGGCCTCATTACTACGAGCGCCGGCTTCTGAGGGAGCCCGTGCCAGTGCGATTGCACCCTGCGGCCAGTGACGCGGCGGCGGGGCAGGCGCGCGCGCACGGGATCCCGGTGGACGCGCGACTCGTCTGCATTCACGCCCGCGAGAGCGGTTACAAGCGCGGACAGGAGATTCAAGACACCAAGCCGGGCGACGGCCGCGACGATCGGACGCGCAACGCAAAGATCGAGTCCTATCTCCTGGCGGTTGACTACCTCGTGCAACGCGGCTACACCGTGATCCGCCTGGGCGATCCGACCATGAGTCCGCTCTGCCATCCCGGCGTGGTCGACCTGGCCACCTCTGGCGCGCGGACGAACCTGCTCGAGGTGTCCTGTCTGCTACGCAGCGACTTCATCATCGCTGGCGAGTCCGCATACGTGAACCTGGTTTACTTGACGAACACGCCGATCCTCCTCGTCAATGCGACCGAGCCCATCAGCGCGTATCCGATTCGCGCACCCGGCCTCTTCCTCCCGAAGACGGTCGTCGACAGGCGGGATGGGCGGCGCCTGACGAGTCTCGAGCTGCTCACCCTCGAGTACCACCGCCAGCTTCGCGACACCCGGAGGTACCTCTACGTCGACAACTCGCCGGAGCAGCTCCTGGAGGCGACCCGGGAGATGCTCGAGTGGCTCGGCGGAGACTGGGGGGAATCCCCGGGCCAGCGCAGCTACCATGAAGCCATCATGTCCGCATCCGCCCGATTGCGGCGTTCCTCGGCCTATGTTCGGAAGTGGGGTCTCCACGACGGTTTCCTCGGTGACGGGCGAATTGCGCGCGTGGCCATCGGCGAGGCCGCGGAGGGGCTGCCGAGCACGGGCCCCGGGGACGCCCTGGCGCGGGCTGTGACCCCGTGAATAACCTCACAATCGAGGGCCTCGGCAAGTGCTACGACGTTGCGCCCCCCGAGGGTGAGAGGGCAGCGCGATTCTCACCGCGCGAGCTCGTCCGTGGCATCCGTAATCGGCTGAATGGAGCCACCGAAGAACCGGTCCAGAGGAGCAAACTCGAGTTTTGGGCGTTGCGCGACTTCTCCCTTCAGGTGGCGCCAGGGACCATTCTCGGGATCATCGGCGCCAACGGCGCCGGCAAATCGACGCTTTTGAAAATCATCGCGAGGGTGACGCCGCCGACCGTCGGACGCGTGGTCGGGGTGGGGCGCGTCGTGTCGTTGCTCGAGCTTGGAGCCGGCTTTGATGCTGAACAGGCGGCGCGCGAGAACGTCATCATGAACGCGGCGCTGACCGGCGTCTCCCGGGCCGAGGCATTGCAATGCTTCGACGAGATCATCGAGTTCGCAAAGATGCAGGAGTTCGTGAACACCCCGCTGAAGTTCTTTTCGAGCGGCATGTATCTGCGGCTGGCGTTCGCGGTGGCCGTGAAGATGCAGCCACGCATCCTGCTGGCCGACGAGATCCTGGCAGTGGGAGACCTGGCGTTTCAGGAGCGGTGCCTCGAGCACGTGGAGCAGATGGGCCGTGAGGGCTTGACGGTGCTATTCGTGTCCCACGACATGGAAGCGATCATGCGCGTCTGCAATCGGGTGATCTGGCTCGATCACGGCAAGCTCGTGAAGGATGGCGATCCCGAGGAGGTCGTCACCGAGTACCAGAACGTGAGCTGGTCCCAGGCCGATGTAGCCAGGTCGGAGAAAGGGCGTACGGCCAACCGGTACGCGGAGATCATGTCGGTCCGGCTCGTATCGGCTGCCGGCAACGAGGTTGGCGCGCCGAATGTCAACGAACCGTTCTGTCTGCGGATTCGGTTCCGGACGCTTCGCGCGCGCCTGTTCGTGCGCTGCGCCGCCGACCTGCGAGTCCGGCGGGAGCTCGTGTTTCGCGTTATAGACGAGGAAACCCGCGAGCTGCCGGAAGAGGGCATCTACGACGCCTTCATGAAGATTCCGGCGAATTTCCTGTCGGACGTCAACTACACCGCCGGGGTAAGCCTGGGCATCGTACGGGACGGCAAGGAGTACGTGCTCGTCAACTACAACGCGCTGTCGTTCATGGCGTATTCGAGCGACACCGCGAAGATGGGGCGGACGCAGCGCGTGGGGCTGGTTTCGCCGCGCCTCGAATGGTCGGTCGAGCAGGTGGAGGTGAACAACGTTGTTGCTTGAGTTGGGACGCTCGTTGGGCCTTCTCGCGCCGGCCGGCGAAGCGCGGGCGCTTGACCACGACAAGTGGGTCATCGACGCGAACCGCGCCGGCCTCCGCGAGCGTCTGCACGAGTTCTGGCGCTACCGCCGCGTGCTGAGCTACTTCTCGACGCGCGCCGTCAAGGGCATGTACCAGGGAATGTCGCTCGGCATCTTCTGGCTGTTCGCCCGCCCGCTCCTGCCCATTGCCATCAGCGCGTTCATCTTCGGGAAGGTGCTCGCGGTCCCGTCCGACGGTGTTCCGTACTTTCTGTTCTTTCTGACCGGTAGTTGCACCTGGATGCTCTTCGAGCGGGGGCTGTTGTTTGTGAGTCGCAGCTTCAGTCAGGCGAGCAGCCTCATGAAGAAGGTGTACTTCCCGCGCCTGATCGCGCCGTTCTCGGCGATCCTACCGGCCGTGGTGAACTTCGGCATTTTCATGGTGTTGCTGCTCGGGGCCTCGGTCTATTACCTGGTGACTCAGCACGAGTGGTATCTGGTGATCGGGCCGCGGCTTGTGCTGGGCGCCGCGGCCGTCGTGCTCACCCTGTTCTTCACGGTTTCAGTTGGCCTGTGGACGAGCGTCTGGATGGTGAAGTTTCCCGACCTGAAGTTCGGGCTGCGCTATATAACCCGGTTCTGGTTTTACGCGACGCCGGTCATCTATCCGATGTCGCAGGTGCCGCCCGAGCACCGCTGGCTCGTCTACCTGAATCCGATGGCGCCGCTCGTCGAGACGTTCAAGTGGTCGACGCTCGGCGTCGGCGAGTTCCCGTTCGGGCCGCTGCTGTCCTCGAGCGTCGTCATCGCCGTGGTCTTCGTCGGCGGTGTCTGGTACTTCGGCCGCGCCGAGGCGGCGGCCGTCGACGACCTGTGAACATTCTTTTCGCCACCAGCCATTTCGGCTTCCTCCGCAACTTCGAGTTCGCGATTCGCGCGCTTGCCTCGCGCGGCCACCGGTTTCGGCTGGTCGCCGACCGCGGCGACAGTCTCGGCGGCTCGCGGACCGTTGAGACTCTGTGCGCTGATTTCCCGGTGTTGATTTCCGTGGGGCCGGCGCCAAGGATCAAGGACTCTCCGTGGCAGCCGCTGGGGAGCGCTCTGCGGCTGACACTTGATTACTGGCGCTACCTGCACCCGCGTTACGCGGCCAGTCCCAAGCTGACGGCTCGCGCGGCGTCACAGGCGCCGGGTGTCGCGGCGCTACTTGCCCGCGTGCCCGTGCTCGGCAGCCGTCCTGGTCTCGATGCCCTTGGCCGGGTCGTGCGCGGCGTCGAACGCACGTTGCCGATTGCGCCCGAAGTGCTGCGTTTCCTTGGCGCCGAGCGGCCGGATCTGGTGCTCGTCACGCCGCTGCTGTATTTCGGATCGCAGCAGGGGGAGTACGTGCGGGGCGCGCGCCGCCTCGGCATCCGCTGCGTGCTGTGCGTCGGCAGTTGGGATCATCTGACGACGAAGGGCTTGATTCACGCGGTACCCGATCGGGTCATCGTCTGGAACGACGCGCAGCGGGAGGAGCTCCGGACGATCCACGGCATCGATCCCGCGCGCGTGGCCGTCACCGGCGCCCAGGCCTACGATCATTGGTTCGGCACGACGCCCAGCGTCTCTCGCGAAACGTTCTGCGAAAAGACGCAACTCAGGCCGGATCGTCCCTACTTGCTCTATCTCTGCTCGTCGCCCTTCATCACGCCGCATGAAGTCGGCTTCGTCGAGCGCTGGATTGCCGGGATACGTGCCAGCCGCGTTCCCGAGCTGCGCGAGGCGGGCATCCTGGTCAGGCCGCACCCGCAGAACGTCGAGCAGTGGGCCCGTGTCGACCTGTCGCGGTTCGGAAACGCGTCGGTCGTCCCTCGTGGCGGCGCCAATCCGGTGGATCGCGAGGCACGCGCCGAGTATTTCGACTCGATGTTCCACAGCGCGGCAGTGGTTGGCGTGAACACGAGCGGGTTGATCGAGTCCGGCATCGTGGGCCGCATGGTGTTCACGGTGTTGGACGATGAATTCTCCAGCACGCAGGAGGGGACGCTGCACTTCCGCCACCTGCAGAGCGTCAACGGCGGGCTGCTGCACGTCGCGCGCACGCTGCCCGAACACTACGCTCAGCTAGGCGATCTGCTGACGGGACGGACGGCGATTGACGACAGGGCGCGCCGGTTCGTTGAAGCCTTCATCCGGCCGCGCGGGATCGACGTGCCCGCCGCCGAGGTTTTCGCCGACGCGATCGAGGCCGAAGGAAGCCTGGGCGGCGTGACGCCGCTGGGCGACAGCGCGCTGGCGCCGCTCTGGCGTGCCGTCCTGTCGCCGCTCGCCGCCGCGACGCAGGCCGCCGCACGCCGGCGGCGCGAGGCGACGAGGCGGCGGAAGATCGAGCAGACGTTTCGGGACAAGGACGCCGCGGAGCAGGCCCGGTGAAGATTCTGTTCGCAATGGCCTCGCCGGAGTATCTGCGATTCTACGACGCGACGATTCAGTTACTCGCCGCTCGCGGACATCGCGTGGCGCTCGCGGTTAACGCACGGCGGGACAAGAAACCTGTGCGGCTCGACGGGCTCGACGACGGGGAGGGGAGGATTGTAACGGTCGGCCTCGTACCGGAGCGCCGTGGGGTGTGGGGCTCGATTGCGTACGGGCTGCGCGGCCTCATGGACTTCTCGCGTTATCTGCACCCCCGTTTTACCGCGGCGCCGGCGCTTCGCGCCCGAATGAAACGCAAGGTACTTCCACGCGCCTTTCACGCGCTGGACGGCGTCCGCACGCTGGGCGTCACAGGTACGCGCCTCCTGCTCGCCGCGCTGGCTGCGCTCGAGCGCGGCATACCAGGCAGCCGGGCGGTCGAGGCGTTTGTGCGCGCCCAAGACCCCGACGTCCTGCTCGTGTCGCCGCTCGTTGACGCGGGGTCGGACCAGGTCGACCTCGTAAAGGCCGCTCGGGCACTGGGGGTGCCCGTTGCGGTCGGCATAGCGAGCTGGGACAACCTGACGAACAAAGGGCTCCTGCGCGTCCAGCCGGACCAGGTCATCGTTTGGAACGAGGCGCAGCGACGCGAGGCGATCGAGTACCACGCGACGCCGCGGGACCGCGTGGTCGTCACCGGCGCCCAGCCGTTCGACCGCTGGTTCGAGCGGCGTCCCAGCAGCACGCGCGAGGAGTTCTGTGCGCGCGTCGGGCTGCCCCTCGCCCGGCCTTACGTGTTGTACACCTGTTCCTCGAGCTTCATTGCGATTTCGCCCGCGGAGGTTTCGTTCGTCCGGTCGTGGATTATCGCACTGCGTGCGCATCCGGCGACGGCAAGCCTGCCGGTTCTCGTGAGGCCGCATCCGTATAACCGCACGGCGTGGGAGACGGCGGACTTCTCGTCTCTTCAGAGCGTGGTCGTCTGGCCGAATCATCCCTACAATCCCGTGGAGGAAGAGAGCCGCAACGGCTTTTTCGATTCGCTGTACCACAGCGCCGCCGTCGTGGGGATCAACACGAGCGCGATGATCGAGGCGGCCATCCTGGGCCGCTCCGTGCTGTCGATGCACACGCAGGAATTTGCCGGCACGCAGGACGGGACGCTGCATTTCCAGTACTTGCTGCCGGAGAACGGCGGCTTCCTGCGCGTGGCGTCCACGCTCGACGAGCACATCGTGCAACTGGCGGACGTCCTGTCTCGCCAGGATGAGGCCCGCGCGGAAACAGCGCGATTCGTCTCATCGTTTATCCGGCCGCACGGCCTCGGTGTGCCGTGCACGCCGCTGGTTGCCGACGCGATCGAGGCGCTGGGACGCGACGCCGCGCGACGGGTGCAGAAAACGCCTTGGTGGGCACCACTGCTGTGGCCCGTGTTGTTCGCAGGCGGCGGCGTCGCCGGCGCGTGGTGGGCCGCGACAGACCCGAAAGCCGTCAGGTCCCTGCGCAGGAAGGCGGGCGCGCGGCTGCACCGTGCGCGCAAGGTGTTGGCACGCGGCGTTCGCATCGGCGTCGACCGCCTGTCGCGCCGCGGCACACGCGCGGCGCGCCGCTGGAACCGTATGTTCGGGGCCGCGGCCGGGCGCCGATGACGGAGCAGCGAGACGCGTACGAGACGTACTTGACGGTGCGCGACACGGTGCTTCGGATGAAACGCCACGAGGGGGTCAGATCCGCCGCGCCAAGCGCCTACTGGGCCGAAGAGCTCTCGAACATCGACTACATGATCGAGGCGTCTCCGCTCATCGTCCGCAAGCTGCGGCATCACACTTTTCAGCTCACCGGCATTCGCCCGTACGACTACCGAGTGCAGGACGACGGCCGGCGCGATGCGTTCGAGCGGCGCCTGCGCGCCCTCATCGAGCTCGGAGGACGCGATCTCCTGGTACCGGAGCACGAGGCGCTCGGAGGGTTTGGATACAGGCTCGCGCCGGGCTTGTTCAATCTCGACACCCTCAAGTTCTTCGAGGTGCTCGTCGGCATGAAACGGGCTGGCGTGCTGCAATCTCTTGAGGGCCTCGCACCGGTCGTGCTCGAGATCGGCGCGGGCTGGGGCGGCTTCGCGTATCAGGTAAAGACCCTCTTTCCGCGCGTCTCCTACCTCGTCATCGACTTCCCAGAGCTGTTTCTGTTTTCGGCGACCTACCTGCATACCGTGTTTCCGCAAGCGCGGGTCGTCTTTGCTGACAACGCATCTGACCCGTCCGGCTGGCGTGGGGCGGATTTCGTGTTCGTGCCCAATACCGCGGCCAGTTGCGTGCGGCATGTCACGCCGAGTGTGACCGTCAATATCGCGTCATTCCAAGAGATGACGTCGGCGCAGGTTGAAGAGTACGCGAAGCTGGCCAGCGACGCGGGTTCGCGGCTTCTGTACAGCCTGAACCGGGAGCGGTCGCGATACAACGCGCAGCTGTGGTCGGTCAGCGAGCTGGTCGGACGTTACTACGATGTGCGTGAGGTGGCGCTGCTCGACACCGACTACACGAAGGCCGTGAAGAAGCTGCCGAAGCCCTGGGCCGTAGTCGATCCGAGAAAGAACCGCGACGGCGAGGAGGATTTCGCCTACCGCCACCTCGCCGGGAGGCGCCGGGCTGCTGATGCGCCCCAAGTCGCTCCGCCGACTGCGAGCCGCGAGGCAGCGGCGACGGGAGCCCTGGTCGGCATCGGGGCGACATTGTTCAACCGCGCCCACTACCTTCGCGAGGCGCTCGATTCGCTCCTCACACAGACCTACCGAAACTTCCGCCTCGTCCTCGTGGACGACGCCTCGAGCGACCATACCGAGGCGATCGCGGGTGAGTACGCCGCGCGCGATCCGCGGGTCCGCTACGTGCGGCACTCCGAGCGGCAGGGCATGGTCGCAAGCTGGCGCCACGCGTTTGAAGAGGCGACCGCAGAAGCCTCCGTACGGTACTTCGCCTGGGCCAGCGATCACGATCGTTGGGATCCGCGTTGGCTCGAGACGCTCGTGGAGGCCATGGAGGCCGATCCCAATCTGGTGCTCGCCTATCCGTTCACGCGGCGCCTGGATGCGGATGGTCGCCTCTTGGACAAGCCGCCGCGGTTGTTCGAGACGCGAGGCCTGACCTCCCTCGATGAGCGATGGTTGCACGTGTCCCGCGAACACGTCGCCTCGGGCGACATGGTGTACGGGCTGATGCGCCCTGAGGCCGTCAGGGATGCTGGCATCTTTCGCGATGTCATGTGCCCCGATCGCCTGCTCGTCGCGGAGCTGGCGCTGTGCGGCCAGTTTCGGCAGGTTCCCGAGGAGCTGTGGTTCCGCCGGCAATTCGAGGAAGCCAGCGTGGCGCGCCAGCGCACCTCTTTGTTCGCCGGCCGCATGCCGCGCGGACGCTGGCTGCCGCCGTGGCTGCAGCACGGGCGGACGCTGTGGGCCGTGTACGTCGCGGGGGCCACGGATGCCGTACAGCGTCGAGCAGCCGCTCGCCGGGTGCTCCGGTACTCCGCGCTGTACGCGCTGAAGCATCAGCAGAAGACGACCACGTACCGGCAGTTCGGCGCCATCCTGCGCGGGCTGACATGGACCCGCAAGCGCGTCAAGCATCACGTGCTGTTGGCCGTCTTTCACGCGCTCGTCTCGACGCGTCGCGCCTATCACCGCACCGTGTACGAGGTGGCGATCTTCACGCGCCGTATCGGGCTTCGGTGAAATACCTCTTCTTCGCCCGGCACTTCACCTATCTGCGCAACTTCGACTCGGTGCTCCGCGCCCTCGCCGAGCGCGGGCATCGCGTCCATGTCGCCTCGGAGCGGGACGAGGTCTTTGGCGGCCGCGAGATGATCGACCGGTTGACACGCGAGTATCCGGGTATCACGGCCGGGTCGGCGCCCGAACGGGCCGATGGCTGGTATCGCATCGCGACGAAGCTGCGCCTGACGCTCGACTACCTGCGCTATCTCGAGCCCGCCTACGAGACCACTCCGCGCCTTCGCACGCGCGCGGAAGTCCGCGTGCCAAGACTGCTGCTCTGGGTCTTGCGGCTGCCGGTGTTCCGCGGGGCTCGCGGACGCCGGCGCCTGGCTCGGCTGCTGCTGGGCTGGGAACGCGCGATCCCGTACGACCCGGGCGTCTTGTGCTACATTCGCGAGGCGTGCCCTGATGTCGTGCTGATCACGCCGCTCATCGGCGTCGTCGCATCACCACAGCTCGATTACCTGTATTCGGCGCAAGCCCTGGGAATTCCAACGGCGCTCTGTGTGTGGAGTTGGGACCACCTGTCGAGCAAGGCGCTCATTCGCACGCTGCCAGACCGGGTCTTGGTGTGGAACCCGACGCAGCGGCAGGAGGCGATCGAGCTTCACGGCGTTCCTCCGGACCGGGTTGTCGTCACCGGCGCGCAGTGCTTCGACCAGTGGTTCGATCGGCGGCCGCGTCGCGACCGCGCGTCGTTTTGCCGCCGTGTCGGCCTTCTGGATGCCCGCCCATTTCTGCTATGGGTGTGTTCGGCGCTCTTCCGCGGGAGCCCCGAAGAGGCATCGTTGGTACGACGGTGGATTCGCACGCTTCGGCAGAGTGGTCACGCCGCACTACGCGACGTGAACGTCCTGATCCGGCCGCATCCGTCACGCATGAAGGAATGGAAGGACATCGATCTCAGCCAGTGGGATCGCGTCGCACTCTGGGGTGGGAATCCGGTTGACGCCGATACGCGGGACGACTACTTCGATTCGCTGCATCACAGCGCTGCGGTGGTCGGATTGAACACGAGCGCATTCATTGAGGCGGCCATCGTCGGACGCCCTGTCTACACAGTGCTGCTGCCGGAGTTCCGCGAGAACCAGGAAGGCACGATTCATTTCCACTACCTGCTGTCGGTGGCCGGAGGACTGTTGAACGCCAGCCGGACCCTCGACGAGCACGCGGCTCGGCTCGGCGAGCTGCTAGATGGCCGCGGACCCGATCCAGAGCGTGGCCGGCGATTTGTCGAGGCGTTCGTACGGCCGCAGGGACTATCGCGGGCATCCACGCCGCTGTTCGTCGACTCGGTCGAGGATCTTGCGCAAGGTCGCGCGGTGGCGCCAGCAGGATCGGCGGTGACGTCTCCCGTACCGCCGTTCCCTGTCCGCTTGCTTGCGGCGTTTGAAAGGGGCGCCGGACACTCGCTGATGAGGGACGCGCGCGAGCGGCTCGAGGACGCGAGGAACCGAACCAGCGCGGCTCGAAAGGAACGGGACCGCAGCGTTCGGCTTTCCGCCAAGGCCGCGAGTCGGATTGCCAAGGCTCGCAAGCTGGAATTGCGTCACCGAGAGAAGCAACAGATCCTGGACGATCGAAAACGCCGCAACTGGAAGAAGCTGCTGCGCGCGCGCCTGGGTCTCGGATGATGAGAATCCTGTTCCTCGCCCGGCACTTCTCGTACCTCCGGAACTTCGAATCCGCTATCCGCGAGTTGGCGCGCCGTGGGCACACGATCCATCTCTCGGCGGATCGCGAGGAGATGATGGGCGGCCGCGCGATGGTCGAGCGAATTGCGAGGGATTTCCCGAAGGTCACCGTTGGATGGACACCGACTCGCGAATCTGTAGCGTGGTACGAATTGGCGCGCAAGCTGCGGCTGGGTCGCGACTACCTGCGGTTTCTCGATTCACGGTACGTCGCGATGCAGCATCTACGGACGCGTGCACGCGAGCGTGCGCCAATGGCGGTGGTCACGCTTGCCGCCCTGCCGCTGCTGCGCGCGGGCGCCGGGCAATGGCTCCTGGCGGCGATCCTGCGCGGGTTCGAGCGCGCCATTCCGCGGAGCGCGGTACTCGACGCGTTCATCCGGGCTCAAAACCCCGATCTGATGCTGATCACTCCGCTCGTTGATCTCGGATCGCCGCAGGCCGACCACTTTGCCAGCGCGAAGGCAGCGGGCGTTCGTACCGTACTGTGTGTCGCAAGCTGGGACCATCTGTCGAGCAAATCGCTCCTGCGGCAATGGCCCAAC
>JACPPO010000062.1 GCA_016190945.1 Acidobacteriota bacterium
CCGGGGGACAACACGACGATCACGGGCGAGCTGATTACGCCGGTGGCGATCGAGAAGGGCAGCCGGTTCGCCATCCGGGAAGGCGGTCGCACGGTCGGCGCGGGCACCATCACGGAGATTATTCAATAGCTGGTCGGTGGTCGCTCGGAGCAATGCCCACCCACTACCAACTACGAACTGTTTATGAGAGACATCATTCACCTCGCGTGCGGCGAGTGCAAGCGCCGGAACTACAGCACGACCAAGAACAAGAAGAAGACGACGGAGCGGATCGAGTTCAGTAAGTACTGCCGCTTCTGCCGCAAGCACACGGCGCACAAGGAAACGAAGTGAAGTCGGTAGCCGGTAGTCGGTAGTCGGTGGCAGGTTCCGAGTGCTTATCACGAGCTACCGGCTACGAGCTACCAACTGGGAATGTAGGTCAGTAGCTCAATTGGTAGAGCACCGGTCTCCAAAACCGGGGGTTGGGGGTTCGAGTCCCTCCTGACCTGCCAGGAACCGCAGCACATGAGTAAGTTGGAGCAAGTCAAGCCGGCGCCGGTTCGCACTACCGAGAGAGGCCTCCGGGGCTGGTGGGAGGGCAGCCGCAGCTTCATTACCGAGGTGCGCAACGAGACCCGACGCGTGACGTGGCCGTCGCGGCGCGAGGTCTATGCGACCACGCTCGTCGTGATCCTAACGTCGATATTCTTCGGGGTGTATCTCTGGGGGCTGGATGTGGCGTTCGATCGAATCGTGAACTGGATCCTCCGGCGGTTTGGCGCGTGATGACCGACGTCGCCACGAAGAACTGGTACATCGTCCACACCTATTCGGGGTTTGAGAAGAAGGTGTCCGAGGCGCTCGCGCAGCGGGTGCAGGCGTACGGGCTCCAGAACGAGATCGGCGAGATCCTGATTCCGACCGAGGACGTCGTGGAGGTGCGCAGCGGCCGCAAGGTTGTGACGCCGAAGCGGTTCTTCCCAGGCTACATCCTGGTCGAGATGAACATGTCCGACCACGCGTGGCACGTGGTGAAGAACACGCCGAAGGTCACCGGGTTCGTGGGCGCGGGCAGCAAACCGACGCCGCTCAGCAAGGAAGAGGTCGAGCAGATTCTCGATCAGGTGAAGACGGCGGCGGAGAAGCCGAAGCCGAAGTACAGCTTTGAAAAGGGCGACCATGTGCGAATCAACGAGGGCCCGTTCACCAGCTTCAACGGTGTCGTCGATGAGGTGAACCTCGACAAGAACACTCTGAAGGTGATGGTGACGATCTTCGGCCGTGCGACGCCAGTGGAATTGGATTTCTTGCAGGTAGAGAAGATCTAGGGCCATGGCAAAGAAGATTCAGGCGATGGTGAAGCTGCAGATTCCCGCGGGCAAGGCGACGCCCGCGCCGCCGGTCGGCACCGCGCTCGGTCCGCACGGCGTGAACATCATGGATTTCTGCAAGAACTTCAACGCGAAGACGGCGAAGGACGATGGGCTGATCATTCCAGTGGTGGTCACGATCTATGCCGATCGGAGCTACACGTTCATCACGAAGACGCCGCCAGCTTCGGTGCTGCTGAAGAAGGTGGCGAATCTGGCGAAGGGGTCGGCGGAGCCAAACAAGAACAAGGTCGGCACGGTGACGGCCAAGCAGGTTGAGGACATCGCGAAGACGAAGATGCCCGATCTCAACTGCCAGGATCTCGACGCGGCGATTAAGACCGTCTGTGGAACGGCGCGCTCTATGGGCATCGATGTCATCGGGTAGGTAGGTCGCAGTGGGAGGAGCGTACGCGCTCCGGTCGGACCACAAGGAGGCACATGGCGAAGCACGGCAAGAAATTCACAGCCGCTGAGGCACAGGTCGAGGCCCGGCCGTACACGCTCGAGGAGGCGATTCCCCTGATCCAGAAGGTGCAGTACGCCAAGTTCGACGAGACGGTGGAGCTCGCGATGCGGCTCGGTGTCGACCCCAAACACGCCGACCAGATGGTGCGCGGCACGGTCGTCCTTCCGCACGGCCTCGGCAAGAGCAAGCGGGTGCTCGCGATCGCCGGCGCCGACAAGCAGAAGGAAGCATCCGATGCCGGGGCGGATTATGTGGGGGGCGACGAGCTCGTCGAGAAGATTCTCGGCGGGTGGGTCGATTTCGACGCGGTGGTGGCGACGCCCGACATGATGCGCGCCGTCGGACGCCTCGGGAAGGTGCTTGGGCCGCGCGGCCTCATGCCGAACCCGAAGACCGGGACGGTGACTCCGAACGTCGCCCAGGCGATCAAGGAGATCAAGGCGGGCAAGGTCGAGTTCCGCGTTGACAAGACCGGCATCATCCACGTGCCCGTCGGCAAGATGTCGTTCCCCACCGAGAACCTGGTGGCGAACGCCCGCGCCCTGGTTGACAGCGTGGTCCGGGCCAAGCCGCCCGCGGCCAAGGGCAAGTACCTCAAGTCAGTCACTGTGTCCTCCACGATGGGGCCGGGCGTCACGGTCGACACCGCCCACGTCGATGAGCGGGGGAGGCGCTAGGGGGACCGATGGCTGTTACCAGAGCGGAAAAGGAACAGGAACTCCAGGAGCTCTCGTCGGTCTTCAAGTCGGCCGACACGGCGATCCTGGTGGACTACAAGGGCCTGAACGTGCCCCAGGTGACCGACCTGCGCCGGCAGCTTCGCGCCGCGCGCGCGCAATACAAGGTTATCAAGAACACGTTGGCCAAGCGGGCAAGTCAGGGGACGAAGCTGGCGTCCCTTGAGTCGTATTTCGAGGGCACCACGGCAATTGCCTACACGAGCGACGACGCGGTGGCGCTAGCTAGGGCGCTGACGGCCTTCATGAAGGGCGCGCCGAAGCTGTCGATCAAGGCGGCGGTGGTGCAGGGGCAGGCGATCGAGCCGGCGGAGGTTACACACCTTGCCAGCCTGCCAGGCCGGCTGGAGTTATACGCGAGGCTGCTCTTCGTGCTGCAGGCGCCCATGCAGCAGTTCGTGTCGGTGCTGGCGGCAGCACCGCGCGACCTGATGTCGGTGCTCGTGCAGGTGGAGCGGAAGAAGAGGGAATCGTAGGGCGGCGGCGGGGCGAAGCCCCGCGAAAAGATACTGTCGCCGTTATCCGGCGGCCCGAAGGGCCGCCCTCTGGAGAGAGCAATGGCCGAACTGAATCAGCAGCAGGTAATCGACTACATCAAGGGCATCAGCGTCATGGAGCTCTCGCAGCTCGTGAAGGCGCTCGAATCCGAGCTGGGTGTCTCCGCGGCGGCCGCCATGCCGATGGCGATGCCGGGCATGGCGATGGCGGGCGGCGGCGCGGCTTCGGCCGAGGAGAAGACCGAGTTCACGGTCAGCTTAACAGAGGTCGGCGCGGAAAAGATCAAGGTTATCAAGGCTGTTCGCGAGGTCACGAGCCTTGGACTGAAAGAGGCCAAGGACCTGGTCGAGAGCGCGCCGAAGCCGTTGAAGGAAGGCGTGAACAAAGCCGAGGCCGAGGCGATCAGGAAGAAGTTCGAGGAAGTCGGCGCCAAGGTCGAGATCAAGTAACTCGAATCAGCCGGAGGCCGGCTTGAGCCGGCCCGTCGTCAGGGTCTCTGCGTCTTATGTGGGGGCGGACCTTTAGGGCCGCCCTCGTATCCCGACTTCCGATCCGTGAGGGTCAGCCAGCGATGTACAGCCTTCCCAAGAACGTCTACCGCGAACGCAAGGATTTCTCGAAGATCAAGACCACGGTTCCCATCCCGAACCTGATCGAGATCCAGCGGAGATCGTACGAGCGCTTTCTGCAGATGAACCGCCTCCCCTCCGAGCGGGAGGATGCGGGGCTGCAGTCGGTGTTCAAGTCGGTCTTCCCGATCAGCGATTTCCGTGAGAACTCCTCGCTCGAGTTCATCGAGTATTCGATCGGCAACTGGGAGTGTAAGTGCAGCAAGCTGTCCGGGCTGCATCACCTGCGCAAGCCTTGCGGCAACTGCGGCGCGACGCTCGTGGCTGATCCGTACGGCGACCACGAGGTGCTCTGTCCGCGCTGCGGCAAGGCGAACCAGGCTCGGGGCGACGTCTGCGACATCTGCGGCCACACGGTCGCGATGAAGCTCAAGTACGACGTCGACGAGTGCCAGGAGCGGGGGATGACCTACGCGGTGCCGCTCAAGGTCACCATCCGCCTTGTCGTCTGGAACAAGGACCCGGAGACCGGCGTCAAGACCATCCGCGACATCAAGGAGCAGGAGGTCTACTTCGGCGACATTCCGCTGATGACGGACAACGGCACGTTCATCATCAACGGCACCGAGCGCGTCATCGTGTCGCAGCTCCACCGATCGCCAGGGGCGTTTTTCCACTCCGAGGACAAGACGCTGTACGTGGCGCAGATCATCCCGTACCGCGGCTCCTGGGTGGAGTTCGAGTACGACCAGAAGAACCTGCTGTACGTCCGCATCGATCGGAAGCGGAAGTTTCTGGCTTCGGTGTTCCTGCGGGCGCTCGGCTTGCGCGGCGCGGACGAGATCATCCGCACGTTCTACGCGGTGGATCGCATCTTCCTGAACCAGGGGCCGGCGCTGATGTGGGCGGTCAACGAGAGCATTGTCGGGCTGCGCGCGGCCGCGGACGTCAAGGCTGGTGACTTCTCGATCCAGGGCGGCAAGAAGATCAGTGCCAACGCCCTGGCGGCCCTCCGCAGGGCGGGCGTCGAAACGATCGGCGTGGCGGATGAAGCGCTCGAAGGCGCGTTTGCCGCCGCCGACATCGTCGATGCAGAAACGGGCGAAGTGATCCTCGAGGCCAACGAGGAGCTGACGCCGCGCGTCATCTCGATGGCGCAGGAGAAGAAGGTCGACAAGATCGAGGTTTTCTTCCCCGAGCGGGACGAGGTCGGTCCGATCATCGGGCAGACGCTCAAGAAGGACCCGATCCGCACGCACGAGGAGGCGCTTATCGAGATCTACCGGCGCCTTCGTCCGGGCGATCCGCCCACGCTCGACAGTTCGCGGTCGTTGTTCGAAAACATGTTCTTCAACCCGCAGAAGTACGACTTTTCGCGTGTGGGCCGGCTCAAGCTGAACACCAAGCTCGGGCTGAAGACGCCGCTCGACGAGAAGATTCTGCACCCGCAGGATTTCTACGAGGTCCTGAAATACCAGCTGAAGCTGCGGAGGAATCCGCAGAACGTGGACGACATCGATCACCTCGGTAACCGGCGCGTCCGCTCGGTCGGCGAACTCCTGGAGAACCAGTTCCGCATCGGCCTGGTCCGCATGGAGCGCGCGATCAGGGAAAAGATGTCGGTCTACCAGGAAATGGCGACGGCGATGCCGCACGACCTGATCAACGCCAAGCCGGTCATGGCCGCGATTCGCGAGTTCTTCGGGTCGTCGCAGCTCTCGCCGTTCATGGACCAGACCAACCCGCTCTCCGAGATCACGCACAAGCGGCGGCTCTCGGCGCTCGGGCCAGGGGGACTCTCGCGCGAGCGCGCGGGGTTCGAGGTCCGCGACGTCCATCCGACGCACTACGGCCGCATCTGCCCGATTGAGACGCCGGAAGGTCCGAACATCGGCCTGATCTCCTCGTTGAGCTGTTACGCGCGCATCAACGAGTTCGGCTTCATCGAGTCGCCGTACCGTAAGGTGAAGGACGGCCGTGTCATTGACTACGTGATCGTGCACAACGCAGGCGGCAACCCGAAGTACAAGGTCGGCGACGTCGTGGAAGCCGACGAGCTGGTGGGAGCCGACGGCCGGTCCAAGAAGAAGGGCGTCGAGTTCGAGCCCTACTCGTACTACCTGTCCGCGTGGGAAGAAGACCAGTACATCGTCGCGCAGGCCAACGCGCCGCTCGACGAGGACGGTCGCTTCAAGCAGGATCGCGTTAATGCGCGGCGTGCGGGCGATTTCATCCTCTCGCCGCGCAACGAGGTGCAGTTCATCGACGTGTCGCCGAAGCAGCTCGTGTCGGTGGCCGCCTCACTGGTACCGTTCCTCGAAAATGACGACGCGAACCGCGCACTGATGGGATCGAATATGCAGCGCCAGGCGGTGCCGCTGCTGCGGGCGCGCAGCCCGTACGTGGGCACCGGGATGGAGTACATCACCGCTCGCGATTCGGGCGCGGTGGTCGTGACGCGCCGCACGGGTACGGTTGATTACGTGGACAGCCAGCGCATTGTAGTACGCGTCGAAGGACAGATAGACGTCGACGACATCAGCAGGGAGATGGGCGCCGACATCTATCCGATGACCAAGTTCAAGCGGTCGAATCAGAACACCTGCATCAACCAGAAGCCGATCGTACGGGTAGGACAGCGAGTGCAGAAGGGACAGGTCGTCGCCGACGGTCCGTGCACCGAGCTTGGCGAGCTAGCACTCGGGCGCAACGTACTCGTCGCGTTCATGCCGTGGCGCGGCTACAACTTCGAGGACGCGATCCTCGTTTCCGAGAAGATGGTCAAGGAGGACTACTACACCTCCATCCACATCGAGGAGTTCGAAATCGAGGCGCGCGATACGAAGCTCGGGCCGGAGGAGATCACCCGGGACATTCCGAACGTGTCGGAGACCTACCTCCGCGACCTCGACGACAGCGGCATCATCCGCATCGGCGCGTACGTCAAGCCGGGCGACATCCTCGTCGGCAAGGTGACGCCGAAGGGCGAGACGCAGCTCACGCCGGAAGAGAAGCTCCTGCGCGCGATCTTCGGCGAGAAGGCTGGCGACGTCCGGGACGCGTCGCTCATCTGCCCGCCCGGGATTGAGGGGATCATTGTCGGCGTCAAGATTTTCTCGCGAAAAGGCATCGAGAAGGACGATCGGGCCAAGGCCATCGAGGCCGAAGACCTCGAGATGATGGAGAAGAACCAGGCCGACGAGATCCGCATTCTTCACGACGAAGTGAAGAAGCGGGTCATGCAGATGCTGAACAACCAGACGCTGCGCGCCGACGCTTTCGATGAGTACGGCCGCGAGCGACTGCTCAAGAAGGACGCGGTGCTCACGCCGGACGTGTTGCAGACAATTCCCTACGAGCAGATGGTCCGCCTGAAGATCCAGGCCGACGATCCGCGGCTCGAGGGCGACCTACGACTGCTCGAGGAGCGGACGGAGCGGCAGGTCGAGGTGATCCGGCAGCTCTTCGAGGAGAAGAAGGAGAAGATCCGCCGCGGCGACGAACTGCCTCCGGGCGTCATCAAGCTCGTGAAGGCGTACGTGGCGATGAAGCGGAAGCTCTCGGTCGGCGACAAGATGGCTGGCCGCCACGGCAACAAGGGCGTCATCGCGCGCATCCTACCCGAAGAGGACATGCCGTACCTGCCGGACGGGACGCCGGTTGAGATCGTGCTCAACCCGCTCGGCGTGCCGTCGCGGATGAACGGCGTCCAGATTCTCGAGACGCACCTCGAGTGGGCCGCGCACGCGCTCGGCCTGTAGTTCGCGACGCCGGTCTTCGACGGCGCCACCGAGCGCGAGATCAAGAGCGGGCTCGAGCACGCGGGGCTGCCGACCGGCGGCAAGACGCCGCTCTACGA
>JACPPO010000006.1 GCA_016190945.1 Acidobacteriota bacterium
AACCTGCGACCCCCGGCTTAGAAGGCCGGTGCTCTATCCAACTGAGCTACGGGCGCGTTGGACCGCTATACGGCTCCCAACGAGAATCTTGTACCCGCTGCTGCGGGGCACGATGCGCGCCTGGCACGCGACCCGCGAGCGTGCCGGCGCCATATAGCGGTCCCACGCGCGCGAAGCGCGCCAAAAGAGACTGGCAACCAGTCGCGGGCTCCGCTGGGATATCAAGGGTAGAGCCCGTGACTGGTTCAGTGTAACGGTGTACACGTGCCGCCTACCGTCCGCCCGTCGCGCGTTCGTTCGCCACGCGCCTCCCGAAGTTGGCTTCCGCGTCCGCTATCTGCTTGGTCCAGGCGTCGCCATTCAACAGTGGATGCGGTGTGTCACCCGCCTTGAGGCGCTCTATCTTCCCTTCGAACATGGCCTGCGGGTGCCCCACGAGGTAGATGTCCGGGACTTTCTCGGCCTTCAAGGTCTTGAACGTCCGCTGCGTGTCCTCGATCACCGTCTTGTGACGGGGATTATCGAAGAGCGGCACGCCGTCATTCGGCGTCGTCCCGCCAAGGAACGCAACCGTGTACTGCCGCCCGCCATCCTTCACGGTCGTGATCCAGGTCGTCGCGCCCTGCGTATGGCCGGGGGCGTGTACGGCGCGAAGGGTCGTGCCGCCGAGCGACACGGTGTCGCCATGCGTGAGCACGCGGTCGACCTTCACCGGCTCCCAGCCGACCGCACCGAGCGCAGAATTGTCCTTGCCGCGTTCCAGCGCCTCGGCATCACCGACCATCGCCATTACCTGCGCGCCGGTCAGCTTCTTCATCGCGGCATGCCCGTCGACATGATCGAAATGCGCGTGACTGGATAGCAAGATCTTAATGTCTGACGTCTTGAAGCCCAGTTTCGCGACACTGCTCTTGATCGCCTCGTGCATTTCCTTCGTCCCGGTGTCGATGAGGATGTGCCCCTGCGGGGTGGTGATTAGATATGACGCGATGTTCGCTCCACCGACGTAGTGGATGTCGCCCACAATCCGAAACGGCTCTACCGGGGCGCTGTACGGGCCGTGGAACTGCTGATACCACTCCTGGGAGAACTGCGCGGGCTGCCCCTGCTGCTGGGCCGATGCCACCCCCGCCGCGATGACCAGAGCACCGAACAAGATGGAAGCACGCATCAGATCGCCTCGTGTGAAAGATCGATGTCCTGTCACCGCGCTCGCTGCTCGGCCTGCGGGGCGCCACCAAATGCGATCGGGATCGGGATGGATGCGAACCGAAGCATGGGCGGCTCTCGCCCGCGTGAGCTGTCAACGGTTGAAAACATGTGACCGGGGCGGGGATCGAACCCGCGGCCCGCGCATTAAAAGTGCGCTGCTCTACCACTGAGCTACCCGGTCGTGCAGCGAGCGCTCGAGTGTACCACGGCCGTTCCGCGCCTTCTTGAGAGGCGCGCTTAGGCCGCGGTGGACCCCGGTCGTGAGCATCACGCTCAACCGTGGCCGCAAGCACGGGGCCACGCTACGGTCGGGGCAAGGCCACCGCCACCTGAACGGGCGAAGCCCGGCTGAAGCGCGCGGGCAGTTGGGTTAGACTGACGTGCTGTGTCGGCCACGGTCCTGATTGCGTCCCCCGAGCACCTGCCCGCCCTGAAAGAGCGCGACGACCTCGGTGAGACGATCGCTTTCGCGGATACCGACGCGCTGCGGGCGCTCGATGTCATCACGCGCCAGCGTCCGAACGTCGTCGCCCTCGAGCGCGTGTTTGCAGCCACCTCGCGCGGCGCGGCGCTTATCAATCGCATCAGGGCGGACCCCGCGCTCACCGCCTGCGAAATCCGGATTGTCGCGCACGACAGCAGCTACGCGCGCCTCTCGCCGCGGCGCGCTGGAGAAGCGGGCCCGAGCGCGGGGGCCGCGGCGCCGGCGCTCGCGGTGGCAGACGCGCCGTCCCCGGCCGTCGCACCGCTCGATCAGCGCGGCACGCGGCGCGCGCCGCGCGTCGACATTGTCGACGGAGTGCAGGTGCAGATCGACGGCAACCCGGCCTCTCTCGTGAACCTGTCGATCGTCGGGGCCCAGGTCATCTCGCCAACCATCCTGAAGCCGAACCAGCGCGTCAGGGTCACGCTCGCGGATTCCACGCGACCGATGCGCATCCGCGCGGCGGTTGCCTGGGCGTCGTTCGAGATACCAAAGGGCGCCCCTCGCTACCGCGCCGGCATCGAGTTCTTCGACGCCGATCCGGCGGCGGTGATGCGTTTCATCGAAGCGAACAAACGATAGACAGCCCTTCCATCCACCCTACGTGAACCAGGATTCGACGATCGATCCCGGCCGCACGATCGTCTCGCCGCGGTCCGAGCCGGTCGAGATGATGGCGCACGGCACGCCGCTCGCCTCTTCAAGCCGATCGATGTACCGCCTGGCCGCGGGCGGAAGCCCCTCGAGGCGTGTGGCGCCCTTTGTGGACCGAGACCAGCCGGGCAACGTCTCGTAGATCGGCTCCGCGGCCGCCAGCGCGCGCAGATCGGCGGGAAATTCCGAAAGCGTGCCGTTGGGCGTCCGATAGCCGGTACACAAGCGTACCTCCGGCAGGCCGTCGAGCACGTCGAGCTTGGTGAGGGCCAGGGCATCGAGCCCGTTGATGCGCGCCGAGTACCGGACGACGACCGCGTCGAACCAGCCACACCGGCGCGGACGGCCGGTTGACGCGCCGTATTCCTGGCCGCCTTCGCGCAGGCGATCGGCCAGTTCCCCGGAAAGCTCCGTGGGCAGCGGCCCCTCCCCCACCCGCGTCGTGTACGCTTTGGCGACGCCAAGCACGCCGCCGATCGCGCGCGGCGGCACGCCGAGGCCCGTGCAGACGCCGCCAACCGACGCATTGGACGAGGTCACAAACGGATACGTGCCGTGGTCGATGTCGAGCAGGGTGGCCTGAGCCCCTTCGAACATCACCGCCTTCCCCGCCTGCATCGTCCGCGCGAGAAACAGAGAGACGTCCGCCACCCAGGGCCGCATCCGTTCTCCTGAGGAGATCAGCTGCTCGAGGAGCGGCTTCCAGTCGAGCGTGGACTCCTTGATGATGCGGTTCCGGGCGCTCACGTTCTCGCGGACTTCCTGCTGGAGTGCCGCACGGTCGCCCAGGAGATCGCAAATCCGGATGCCGCGACGGCCGACCTTGTCCTCGTAGGCGGGGCCGATCCCGCGCGAGGTGGTGCCGATTTTCCGCTCGCCCCGCCGCGCCTCGGACAGCACGTCGAGCTCGCGGTGATACGGCAGAATCATGTGCGCTTTCTCGCTGACGAGCAGCCGGCCGTCGACCGCGATGCCCATGCGCGCCAGCTCGTCGATTTCCTTGAACAGCGCCAGCGGATCGACGACGACCCCATTGCCGATGACGCAGGTGACACCGGGATGCAGTATGCCGGAGGGAATCAGGTGCAGGACGAACTTCGTCCCGTCCGCGTACACCGTGTGGCCGGCGTTGTGGCCGCCCTGGTATCGCGCAACGGCTGAGAAGTTCGGCGTGAGCAGGTCGACGATCTTGCCCTTGCCTTCGTCGCCCCATTGCGCGCCAAGAACGGCAATGTTGGTCTTGGACATTCGCACCTATCGTACCGCAGCGTCCGACGATCGCGAAAACCGATTCGCCACAAGCGATCACGCTGCACGCCGATTACGATGCTGCGCCACGATCTGGCGCCGCTCGTGCGCGTCCATGATTTCATTCGCGCGCTCGTGTCCGCCCACGAGCGCCACCGCACGTTCTCGCCCGATCTCGGCGTGATTGCTGAATTGATCGCGTTCCGCGATCTCAAACGCGCATACGGGCTGAATGTCAACTGAAATTTTTGGGCGGAATTTATTTGACAAGCTCGCGCGCCCTTCTTACTTTCTGATCGTTCGCGTTCGGGTCTTCCTTCTATTTCAATACTTCGCCGTGACGATTGGCACGCGCATCATCCGGACGCCTCGCGGCTCCGCACTCTGGTGCGGCGAACGGCCGCTGGAGGCCCCGCTGCACATGCTGGTGAACAACCTTGACCGAGATGTCGCCGTGCGTCCCGGCGATCCGATCGTGTTCGGCAGCTCCGGCAGGGCGAGGCGGAATTGGCC
>JACPPO010000064.1 GCA_016190945.1 Acidobacteriota bacterium
CACCAGCCACCGCACAGCGGTAGGGGGTCCGAATTCGCGTGTGGACCGGTGCTATCGATGAACTTCTCAACATCTAATGACGAGCGGTTCAGGGCATTTCTGACTGTTCGTCATACTGATCGTTTTTGTCGTGGCCGTTGATGCCGAACTGTTGGGCGGCATGCGCATATGGCGCGAAATGGGGGATTCGCGCTGAGACTTCGACAGGACGGAAGGCACTTCGGGGCTCGCGAGAATTGACCCACTTGTGTTCTTGAGAAATGACCCACGCTGCGCGCACACTTCGCGATTCAGATCGCGATCGTGATCGAGATGGGGGGTTGGAGAAGCGCACCGAAGGGAAATGTGGGGCTGAGAGGAAGGGCGATCGGCGACGTGTGAGCGGTGGTGAGCGGAATGGGCGGTTGGATGATCAGCCTTGGGGATCGCGCAGCGAGGGCCCGTCAATGCGAATCGTGTGGCATTGATGGCGAAGCCGACTGAGGAGCGCGTCCACGAGGGCCTTGTTGCCGAGAAACGTTTGCCATTCCGGATAGTCGAGGTTGGACGTAATAATCGTCGGCTTGCGACGGTACCGTTCTTCCATCAGTTTGAAAAAGATGTTGGTTTGTTCCGGCCGGAGATTGACGTAGCCGAGCTCATCGATCAAGAGACAATCGATCCGGATCAGCGTGTTGAGCAGCTGGCGCGTCGAGCGATCCGCGAGCGAGGCGTACATCTCGTCGAAGAGATCCTGCGCGCGGATGAAGCGTCCGCGATACCCGTTTTGAATCGCTTTGAGCAGCAAGCCGGACGCGAGGCCGGTCTTGCCCACGCCTATCTGGCCAAGCAGGACGATGTTCTCGGCTTTGGCGACAAACTCGAGCTCCGCGAGCGTACGAATCTGCTTCAGGCTCACACCTGGCTGACGTTTGAAGGGAAAGGACTCAATCGTCCACGCCTCGGGGAGTCGCGCTTGGTGAATCCGCCACGCCAGGGCGGCCTCTTGGCGATGATGGTACTGCGCGCGTAACAGTCGGGCCAGGAAGGCGCCGTACGAAAGCTGGTGCTTCTCGGCATGCGCCAGTTCGTCGTCCATGATCGCGGCGATCTTCTTGAGATGCAGACTGCGCAGCAGCTGTTCGATGTCGTCGGTCATGACCGGGGCTCGTCGTCCTCCTCCGACAGGAGGAAGTATTCCTTCGCGATCACGCGGAGCGTGAGGCGTTCCAGGCGATCGAGATCAAAGAGCCCGTACTGGGCGGCGAGCGTGACGGCCCGGAGAAACGGCGTCCGAGGGTACTCCCGATAGAGCGCGAGGAGGCGCCGCAGCGCGAGGGTGCCACGGCCGGCACTGCGCTGTTTCAGCGCGACGGCATAGGCGGGCACTGGCGGATCGGCCTGCGCGAGCGTCTGTTCCTCCGGCAACGGCTGTGTACTGGGGCGCGCGCCACGCGGTGGCCGGTGCTCGGGCATGGTGACGCGCGTGAAGGTGCGGCCCAGGACCTTCGCATGCGAGGCGACGAGCCGCGGCCCGTGGTAGACGTCAATGCGATCTTTGGTTTCTCGGACCTCGAGCTGCCGCCCGATCAGCAGATAGGGCACCGAATAGCGATGCCCAGGCACATTGACAAAGCCCTCGACGTCGACGAGGCGATGGTGGAGGGCGTAGACCTCCGGCACAAAGAGCGGCAGCGGATGCAAGTGCGGCCGTTCGGCGGCGAAGAGCTCCCGCGGGCTCGCGTGGAGATGCTTTTTGCGCGCGGCGTTGACCTTGTCGCAGAAGACGCGCGCGTGGGCATTGAGATCGGCGAGATCCGCAAACGTGCGGCCGGCGAAGAAATTGTGCTCGATGAAATGAAAGGGCCGCTCGACGCGCGCCGACCGATTGGCGTCCCCTTTTTCATGGGCGCGGAAGACAAAGCTGAAGCGATCGGCGAAGGCCGCCATCTCCGGCGCGGGCACCATCCGCGCGCCCGTGCCGGCGGCGACGACGACGTGCGTGTTGTCAATCATGCAGGTCGCCGCGGCGCCGCCCAGATACTCGAGCGCGTCGGTCAGGAAGACCTTGCAGGTAAAACGCGTGAAGACCGGATAGGCCTGGAAGAAGAGCATGCGCGAGTAGCCCAGCACGAGCGAGGCGGTCTCGATGCGCTGCTCGACCCCCGCGATCGGCGCGCGATGGGGCGACGTGTCGTGTTGCATTTCTTCGGCGGGCTGAAAGTCATAGTGCCCCACGGGCGCCGGCGGCTCGTGCCCGATGCCGTGGCGTCGACAAAACGCGGTGAGTGCCGGGTAGGAGATCGAGACGCCCTGCGTCACGAGCTCCTCATGCACCCGCACCAGATTGCCGCGGCACCCCTGGAGCAGATCGACGATCTGATCGCGGTAGGGCTCCGCTTTCTCGACGCGCTCAAGCCGCGGCACCATCGGCGTGCCGGCCTGGAGGACCGTCCGGACCGTCCCACGGGAGATCTGCAGCGCGCGAGCAATCTGGCGAATCCCCAGGCCCTTCGCCCGGAGACTCAGAATCGCCGCCCGTACTCCCTGATCGAGCATCACGTAACTCCTGTTCGCACCGGCGTTCGAGATCCCGAAAGTCCCACTGGACCTGGTCGAAGAGCCGCCACGCCCGGGCGCGCTCGGCCGGCAGCAAGCCGCCGCCGTGCTGGAGGCGCCGAGCGGCACGGCGCGCGATGGCGCCCAGGATGTGGAAGTCGGTAAGGAGGGCTTCTGGCGCCGAGGCCTCGGGACCGACGCGCGCCGGTGCGCTGTCGTCGGTGAGCCGCAGCACGAGCAACGGGTCTGTGAGGACGAGTTCGCGCGTGGCCTCCGGCCCCGCGAGGTAGTGCTGATAGAGGTGGTCAATCTGGCGGGTGGTGAGCCGATGGGGTGCAATCGCTTCGGCGAGGCGCACGCACTCGTCGGGTTTGGCGCGCGCCAACGGCACCAAGCACTTCATCGCGGCGTGCGCGACGATGCGGCCGTCCTGGACGTGCTGCTGGACCGTGTCGGGAAGCGTGCGCACCAGACTGAGGCGCCGCGACACCCAGCTCACGCTCCGATCGAACCGTCGCGCCAGCACGTCCAACGGCAGCCCGTGATCCTCGTGCAGCGTGCGCAGCAGCCACGCCTGCTCGAACGCGCTCTCGGTGGCGTCGGTCTGCAGCAGATGGCGAAAGATCAATGCGTCGCAGGCGGTCATGTCCCAGAGCACCGCGGCAACCGTGTCGCGGTGCAGCCGCCGCAGGCAGCGGACGCGTTTGTGGCCGTCCACCACCACGTAGACCGACTCGCCGGTCACGACCACGATTGGCATCTGCTGGCCGGCGTCGGCGAGCGAGGCCAGCAGCCGCCGCTCCCGTGCCGGCTGCCGGACGCGAAGTCGTTCGTAGCGCAGATCCAGCTGATGAAATTCGAGCTCCATGAGCCGAAGACCTTGGGGTCCGCACAGTCGGCTGGCGGACGTCTCACGGGCGCCAGACGTGCCGCACCGGGCGAGACGGCCCGCGCAGCTCCGCACGCGACCGGCCACAGACGATGCAGCGCTGCCGGACGATCCGCCGGAGCACGCCCGGCGCCACAAGGGCGAGTCTGTCGAATCGGTGGGCGCGGAGGGAACCCTGATCCATCACGCGCCGGCGCGCGCGATAGGCGCGCTGGTGGTCGCGATGATCGAGGCGGCCTTCAGGACTGTGTTGATGCCGCCGGCGCGCCGCGCAGACCGACGTGCGGCGCCCCGCCTCTCGGCACGCTGTCGAACAGTAGGCGTGTCCGCGATCGCAGGAGCGGCAAATGCCAAATGACCGAGCACACGTCCGGCACGTGCGCACACGGAGCGCTGACTCCACGAGGCCGCAGCGCCGAGCGGGCGCCCTCGACGATCCGCGGCCACATCATGCAGAATGGAAACGACTGATTCGGCCTGCCGCAGCGTCGAGTCGGTCACGAGGGCCTGGAGGTTCTGCTCCAGGTCCTCACGCCTCGCTCAGCCCCCGGCCACCTTACCCCGAACACTCTTCCACCGGCAGCCCGACAGCACACCACGACCATCAGCCTCCGGCAATCGCCGCCCATCGGTGATGTCGAATTTGTCCTTCGTGATCGATCAGACCTGACCGTCAGCTCCGCCGAGACGGGAGTGGTTCAATGCTGGAGAGCAACCCTGGGTCAATTCTCGCGAGCGCTGAAGCACTCTCGGCCAGGAACACCTTGTGACCGAACTCCACCGGTTTGAGCACCTTGCCCCGCTTGATCAGATCCGTGTGGGTTTCGAAGATGGAGTACAGCTTCTCCTCTGTGGGC
>JACPPO010000065.1 GCA_016190945.1 Acidobacteriota bacterium
ACCGACGTT
Source organism: Acidobacteriota bacterium (assembly GCA_016190945.1). Taxonomy (GTDB): domain Bacteria; phylum Acidobacteriota; class Vicinamibacteria; order Vicinamibacterales; family UBA2999; genus JACPPO01. Next base: position 10 of record JACPPO010000065.1, read on the forward strand.
GACGTCCTGAACGAGCTGTTCACCACGGGTGTCGTTTCGGTGTTCGGCGACCTGTTTACGCTGGTCGGCATCATGGGGGTGCTCATCTGGCTCGATTGGCGCCTCGCGCTGGTGGCCTTTTCGGTGCTGCCGCTCATCGCGCTGATTACGCAGTGGTTCCGGTCCAACGTCCGCGAGTCGTACCGGACGGTGCGAACCTGGATCGCGCGGATCAACGCGTACCTGCAGGAGCGGATTACGGGGATGACCACCGTGCACCTGTTCCGCCGGGAAGCGCTTGATTTCGCGGCCTTCGATGAAATCGACCGGAGGCACCGCGACGCGAACGTGCGATCCATCTTTTTCTATGCCGTGTTCTACCCGGCCATCGAGCTGGTGAGCGCGCTTGCGGGGGCGCTCATCCTCTGGGTGGGGGGCGGCTCGGTCATCGAGGGGACGCTCACGCTTGGGTCGCTGGTGGCGTTTCTCATGTACGCGCAGCGTTTCTTCCGGCCGATCAGCGACATGTCGGAGAAGTTCAACGTGCTGCAGGGCGCGATGGCCTCGTCCGAGCGCATCTTCGCGTTGCTGGATACGCCCGTGCAGATCCAGTCTCCCGGCGCGGTACAGGTCCAGTCTCCCGGGACGGTGCAGATCCAGTCTCCCCGGACGGTTGGTTTCCCACTCCCACCTTCGCCGGGCTTCGGCGCGGGGGCCATCGCCTTCGAGCACGTTACCTTCTCGTATATCGACGGCGAGCCGGTGCTCAGGGACGTGTCGTTCCACGTTGAGCCGGGCCAGCGCGTGGCGATTGTCGGCGCGACAGGCGCGGGAAAAACGACGGTTGTCAGCCTTCTGCTGCGGTTTTATGACGTCCAGGATGGCCGCATCACCATCGACGGCGTCGATATCCGCGAGATGGATCTGAGGCGCCTGCGGGCCCTGTTCGGTCTCGTGCTGCAAGATGTGCATCTCTTTTCCGGCACGGTCGCAAGCAATATCAGGCTCGGTCACGACGCCATCAGCGAGGAAGCCGTGCGGCGCGCGGTCAAGGCGGTGCACGCCGACGTGTTCATCGACCGGCTGCCGCACGGGCTGTCCACGCCAGTCGTGGAGCGGGGCGCCACATTCTCCGTTGGCCAGAAGCAGCTCCTGTCATTTGCACGCGCGCTCGCGTTCGATGCACGCGTCTTGATCCTGGACGAAGCGACGTCGAGCGTCGACACGGAAACGGAGCTCCTGATCCGCGACGCGCTGAGAGTGGTCATGCGCGGCCGAACCACGATCGCCATTGCCCACCGTCTGTCGACGATTCAGGGGATGGACCGGATCCTGGTCCTGCACAAGGGGCAGCTCCGCGAATCCGGGACGCACCAGGAACTGCTGGCGAAACGAGGCATCTACCATCGGCTCTACCAGCTGCAGTTTCAGTCCCCGGAGTCGGCTGAGGCCCGCGTGCCGACGCCGGCCACCTCGACGGCGTAGGCCGGCCCTAACGAGGCGCGCTGGCCGCCGGCGCGACCCCCGGCAACGGTGCGACGGGCGCGGTAGGTGCGACGGGTGCGTCCGAAGGTGCGGGGTGCGACCCTTCACTGCCCGTCTCCGCGGCATCGCCGAACGGCTCGGTCGCACCTTTCGCACCGTCGACACCATTCGCACCTGAATCCGGTGCCGCCGCAGCCGGCGCCGTGGTTGGTGCCGCCTCGCGCCGCCGGAACAATCGATCGATGAGGCTCGGCGTACTCGCGCTCGGGTTCCAGCCGAGCCGTAACACGGTCACCGCAATCTGCTGCCGCCCGAACGCCAGCGCTTCCTGGCAGCTCCACATATAGAGATCCACAAGGCGGCCCTGCACTTTGGGACCGGTGTCCATGATGGTGTAGACACCGTTGTACTTCGTGTCCCCGGCGGTGACGTTGATGACGCTGCCGACGGGCAGGATCGCCGGGTCCGAGGCGGCGATTCCGGTTCGGACGCCGACCCCCGACGCTGTCGTCGTGCCCTTGCAGTACGCCGTGGCCGTGAAGAGCTGGCGGGTGCCCGGGGCCGGCAGGGTCGGGTCCACGGGCCCCTGCGGGGCCGCCTGACGCGAGTCGAACATGCTGACTTCGTACAGCAGCACGAAGCCCACGATGGCGACGACGGTCACCGTCACCTTGCGCCAGCGCGATCGCGAGATAACTCGTCGCATCAACGAAAGTGGTCGAACCCCGCGGGCAGCCGCCGCTGGCCGGCCTCGGTCCGGATGAACAGCTGGCGTTCCTTCGTCACCATCCCGATTTTCGTGACCGGCAGCCCATCGAGCCTTCGCCGAACGTCGCGGAGGCGCCCCTGGTGAGCCGGTCGCACGGTGAACAGAAGCTCGTAGTCGTCTCCACCGCCGAGCGCGGCGTCGATGGCACCGCTGCCCTGCGCGTCATGCCACCGGCGCACCTCGTCCCCGATGGGCAGTGCGCTCGCGTCGAGCGCGAGGCCGACCTGTGATGCCTCGGCAATCCGCCGAACGGCGTCGGCCAGCCCGTCACTGGTGTCCACGCACGCGGACGCCGCGCGATTCCGGCCGAGCAGCATGCCCGCTCGTACGCGCGGTTGAGGGCGCAAGTAGCGCTGCTGACATGCGTGCGGCGCGGGCCCACGCGCTGTCTGTAATGACTGCAGTCCAACGGATGCATCGCCGACGGTTCCGGTTACGTATACGCCATCGCCTGGCCGCGCGCCCCCGCGGGTCAACACGCGGCGCGGCCTCACCGCGCCGATGGCCGTCACATCCACCATCATCGGCCCGGGCGAGCGCGAGATATTGCCGCCGACCACCACCACGTTGTGCGCAGCCGCGAGCGACAGCAGGCCGTCGAGCATGCCATCGACGATGGTCACGTCCAGCGCGTCGGGGAGGACGAGCGAGAGCAGCACGGCGCGTGGCGTCGCGCCCATCGCGGCAAGGTCGCTCAGATTGACAGCGAGAGCGCGGTGGCCGATCGCGTCCGGCGGCACAAATCTCCGATCGAAGTGAACGCCCTCGACCTGCACGTCCGTCGTGAGCACCTCGAGCGTGCCGCGCTCCGGCTCGATCACCGCCGCGTCGTCGCCGGGTCCGACGACCACCCAGGAGGGCATCGCCAGCCGCGCGGTGATGCGTTCGACGAGCGCGCGCTCCCCGAGGTCGGACACGGTGCGAACCGGCAACTGCGTCGGTGCAATCATGAATCAACTTGGTGCGATTGGCGGTCGGCTCGGTGCGATGGGCGACCGACCCGGTGCACGGCGGGGAGGAAGAGAAGCCCCGCTTTGCCGTGTGGGGAGGTCGAATGAACCTGCAAAGCAGGTGGAACCGCTGTTATCGGCTGCGCTTCAGGCTTCCTCGCAACAGAGGCATGCACAACACGCGACCTCGCGGCTCACTTGGGTTGTGACGTTGGCTCAGACGAGCCTCCGAAACCATCACGAGCAAAGCAGGAGCTTCGAGCATCTTAGCCCGCATACTGGGGCGGGTCAAGACATGTAAGTGGCTGTGAACAGGGAACTTACTGAGCTCGGGCGAGGTCCCTCAAATGCCCAAGTTGCTCATCGGAAGGCTCTCGGACGAGCCGAGCGCCTCATCCACGAGCCGTTCGAGCCTGAGCGCCCGTTCGCTCAGCTGCCCGTGTGAGAAGGATTCCTGCTGGCGGGCGCGGAAGTATTCGTCCGCAAGGTTCAGCGCGACCAGGACGGCGCGCCCGAGCATGTCGATGGCGGGCGCGGCGTCCGAGGTGGCGCGCATCTTCTTATCGACGTACGCCGCCAACTCGACGACGTAGGCCGCGTCCAGGCCGCTGCGGATCGGATACCGCTGCCCCGCGATTTCAACCGTGACGACGCTCTTCATCTATCTAGTCATCGCACACGTTGGGAGCTAGATGGACTCGAGTTGCGAGAGCATTTCGGCGACCCGGCTGCGAATCGCGTCGCGTTCTCCGCGCAGCGCGTCAAGCTCCGCGTGGGCACCCTGCGCATCGGCGACGCGTGCGCGGAGCGCGTCGATCTCCTGCATGAGCCGCGCGTGGTCTTCGGCAGCCTTCGCTTGCTCCCCGCGAAGCCGCGCCACCACCTGTACGAGCAGTGTGATCTTTTCCTCGAGCCGATCGATCGGCTCGAGAT
>JACPPO010000067.1 GCA_016190945.1 Acidobacteriota bacterium
GCCGTCAGGCGATACGCGCCCACACGTGCCGGAATCCGATAGTCTCCGCGTTCGTCGGTCACCGCCTCGAAGCTGTTGCCTGAGGCTTCGTGCACGGCCCGAACCGTCACCCCGGGCAGCGCTCCGCCCGTGGTGTCGGTCACGCTGCCGCTCAGCGTGGCTTCCTGCGCGTGCGCCATCGCCGGCAGCGCCAGCATGACACCGACCGTGAGCCATCGTCGTAGTCGATGCGGTCTCATGTCACCCTCCTCTTAAATGGGATTTCCATTTTGGTGGTCCCGGATCGGCACCCTTATACACCCGCGGCTCTCCGCGTGGGCCCAGATTTGTTCGTGGCCCATTCTTCAGGCTCCCGAAACTGTCAGCGGGGTCCACATCGAGGTCAAACCGACAGGAGCGCTTCCGTTTCAGGAGATCTCTCCGACACCTCCCCCCTGCTCCCTTGTGTTGCCAGCCTCCCTCAGCGGTGGTCCGTTAGCCGGTCGGGATCGGCAGGGCCGGTAGTGTCTCAGTTTGGGCCTAAGTGCATTCCTCGACCGAGATCGCCTTCTTATTGGCGTCCTTGTTCACGGGGTAGTGGCGGCCGCAGTTAGGACAGACAGTGTGGCAATCGTGGCCGAACTGGAAATAGCAGCGCCCCAAGAGCGGCAGCGGCTGACCGCATGGACAGTGCCAGGCGGCATTGTTGCCCTCCTTCCGCGCGAGGGTAGTGGTCTAGTTTTTTCTAGACCACTACCCGCGCGACGGCCGATTTGCATCGAGCTTGGGAATCGGCTAGAGTGGCCGGAATTAAACGGCTCGTACGCGTTGATATGGACGTGAATGAAGTGTCGGCCGACGGCAGGCAGACACGACTTAGATTGCACATACAGAGGGGGCGGTCATGACGTTTCGCGCACCACTTCCGACAACCGTGGCGGTATCCGTTGCGCTGGCTCTTGCGGCGGCATCCGGTCCAACTCTTGAAGGGCAGGCGGCCAGGGCAAAGACCTCTCCCGAGCTATTCAACGAGCAGGCCCCCGCCACATTCAAAGCCAATTTCGACACCAGCAAGGGCTCGTTCGTGGTTGACGTCCGTCGCGACTGGGCGCCGATCGGCGCCGATCGTTTTTACAACCTGATCAAGGGCGGCTTGTACGACGGGAACCGATTCTTCTACGTGACTGACCGAGTGGCGTTGTTCGGGATCAACGGCGAACCGACGGTGGCCAAGGCCTGGCTGTACGCGAAGATCCCCAACGATAAGACGCGCGTGCAGAGCAATGTCAAAGGCACCGTCGCCCTGTCCCAGTCGAACGGGCGCAAAACCCAGACGCAGATCAGTATTGAAGATAATGTCAGCATGGATCCCCAGGTCACCCCGTTCGGTACGGTCTCGTCGGGCATGAATGTCATCCAGCGGCTATACACCGGGTATGGAGAGATGTTTCCGACTGGGAAGGCACCGACGATGACACATATGCTTCAGGGGGGTAACGCCTACCTCGAGAAAAATTACCCGATGATGGACTACATCAAGGCGGCGACAATCGTGCCGTGAAGGAGTGGACTTGAGGCCATTTTACCTGGGCCAGCGCAGCGGGCGGCGCCGGCGGCTTTTCTCCTTGACCGGGACCGCCATATGTCCTACTATGCGCCGATGCGGAAGTGCGTGGCACAAATGGCACAGATGAGATGGCAGGGCTGCTCGAGGTGGCTTGCGAGACTGAGCCGGTCTCGGAGGGCGCGCCGCATGAGCAATACGACGAGGTCAAGTGAGTAGGAGGTATCAGATGAAGTACCGTGGGCTCGTTATCCTCTTAGGCGTTCTGGCCGCCGTCATTGCGGTGGCGTGGGCTCCGACGGCGGGTCAGGCGCCGTCCACTGTGTCAAAGACTCCCTGGGGCGATCCCGACCTTCAGGGCATCTGGCGTGGGGTGGGGTCGGTACCGTTTGAGCGTCCGGCCAAATGGGCGGGGAGAGAGTTTAAGACCGACGAAGAAGTGGCCGCGCTGGAAAAAACCGCAAACGCGAGAAACGCGGAGCGCGGGAAAGGCAAGCAGGAGAACCGAGGGTTCCGCGACCAGGCGAATTACAACTCGATCGTCGGCTATTCGCCCGAGTGGATACGGGTCCCTCGGCGGACATCGGCGATTATCGATCCCCCTGACGGCCTCCTTCCTCCGTGGACGCTGGAGGCGGTGAAGCGATACGAAGAGAGGGAAGCGGTGACGGCCCCGCGTGGTGATGCGGATTGGACCATCGACAGGCCGCCGGGAGAACGGTGTATCTCCGATTTCAGCGTCGCAAACATTGACGCCTGGGGCATGGGAGTTGGCCCAGGCGAGACGGCGGTATATGGCGGCGAGTTTGCGAAGATCCTTGCGAACCCAGACGTAAACCCGGGCGGAGAGGGCATCAACCCCAACAAGGGTTTCGGTGGGCCGAGGCGAATCATCCAGGCTCCTGGGTACGTCGTCTTTGTCGACGAACAGGCGAATAACCATCAGATCATTCCGCTCGACGGACGTCCCCATTTGAACAAGAAGTTCGAGCAGTACCAGGGCGACGCGCGCGGCCATTGGGACGGGAATACACTGGTCGTGGATTACAGGAATGTGAAGAGTTTCGGCCCTGTCATCCCAAGCTATGGGTCGTCGATCTACCCGTCGGGAACCGAGACGCTTCGAGTGATCGAACGGTACACACGTCTCGGGCCGGACGAGATCGATTACCGCTACACTGTGGACGACCCTTCGGTCTATACGAGAACGTACACGGTGCAGTTCGACTTGTTCCGGGACGATAACTACCAGATATCGCCCGTCCCGTGTAGAGAGGGTATCGACGATATGGGGACCACGCTCTACGGTTGGCGCCTTGATGAGGATCAAGCTACGCAGAACGCCGACGAGACAAGGGCCGCGCGCAAGCCGGTGTTCGAACGGATCAAGAGGAAAGCGATGGAGGCCGCCGCGAAGGGGCAGAGCTCCTCAAGATAGGCCGGTCAAGTCATCAAACAAGAGCGCCAGAACGGAAGGAAGAGGGAGGGTGCAATGGGAATGAAGCAAGTCCACTTGAGTCTTGTGGCCATCGCCGGGATCGTGCTGCTGACGCCGGCACCGATACGGGCGCATCACGCGTTCGCGGCGGAGTTTGACGCCAACCGTCCGGTGGCGGTCAAGGGCGTCATCGCGCGGGTGGACTGGATCAATCCGCACGCCTGGATTCACGTCGATGTCAAGAATGCTGAAGGCCGGGTGGAGCGATGGATGTTCGAATTGGGGGGCCCCGGACCTCTGACGCGGCGCGGCGTCACGAAGAACATTCCTGACCTGAAGCCCGGCACGGAAATCACGGCGGAGGGGTTTTTGTCGAAAGGGCAGCCGCGTCGGGCCAACGGTCGGGTCCTGAAGTACCTGGATGGGCATACGCTGTTTGTCGGCTCGCAAGGCACGGGTGCCCCGGTCGATGGGCGTGACCCGAGTGAACGGCAATAGCTAAACCCTAATCCTGGTATCCGACGAAGCGTCGTCGCGGCGGTGGGCCGGCGCGGGGCGTTGCGCCCGCACGGCAGTTGGTGCGGTGCGGGGAGGTCCGCGTATCTCGTACCGTCGGCGAATTTGTTCGTGAATTGTTCTGAATTGTTCGTAAGGGGAAGCGGTTAGCGAAGCGGCGGTGCCTCGTCATCGCACCCGGCAGGATGTGAGGGGGAGGGTTCGGCTTTCGACCGGAGGAGATGTCATGCGATCCCAGCTCAGAGGGTCCGGAGTGGCGTGTGGTGCGGCCGTGGTCGTTGCGACGCTGCTGCTGTGGGGTGGAACCGCGTCGGTTGACGCTCAGGCTCCCGCTCCGTACACACCCGCGCGCACGGCGGCCGGCCAGCCCGATCTCAATGGCTTCTGGCAGGCGATCAACACCGCGAACTGGGATGTCGAAGAGCATGCGCCAGAGGTGGCGCCGCATGAAACGCTCGTTGGGGCATACCTGGCTAAACCCCCGGGCTTCGGTGTAGTGGAGGGCGGAACAATCCCCTATAACGCAGCAGGGCTTGCGCAGCGGGCGAAACACCTCGAGAACCGACTGAAGCCTGATCCACTCCCCCCCAATGACGCGCCCTACGATAATTCAGACCCAGAGGCCAAGTGCTTCCACCCGGGTGTGCCCCGCGGCACCTACATGCCGCTCCCCTTTCAGATCGTCCAATCCCACAACTACCCTAAGATCTTCATCGCATACACGTTCGGGGGGGACTCGACCCGAGTCATCAATCTGGATAAGACGTTCAAGGACCTGTTGGAAAACTACGCGTATCCGGGCCAGTCGATCGGTCGCTGGGTCGGGAACACACTCGAGGTTGAAACACGGTGGTTCAATACCTCGGTCTGGCTTGACAGGAGCGGGAACTTCTATGGTGAAAACGCAGTTGTGACCGAACGCTACACGCTCACTTCTCCGTTCCACATGATGTACGAAGTGACGATTGAGGATCCGTCCGTCTTCACCCGTCCCTGGAAGATGAGCATGCCGCTGTACAAGCTGGTCGATCCGAGTTCCAAGCTTCATATTCTCGAGTTCAGTTGCGTCCCCTTGACTGAGGAGTTTTCCTACGGGAAGTTCAAGAAGGGGGTATTCAAGCTGCCCGACCTACAGTAGTTCGGTGAGCTTGCGTTCTCACTTATTCGTCTCGGGCCGCGCCCGGTCCGCTCTTCCATCGCGCTGGACACAGGTAATTCCCGGTCGAGCCGAAATAGCCTGCCAGGTGCCGCCCGCCGGCGGCTTCGAGGCCGGAGCCTTTAGCTACCCAACTTTACCCTTGAAGTAATCGACGGTCTTAAGCAAACCTTCTTCGAGATCGACACTCGGCTCCCACTTCAACAGCGTGCGGGCACGTGTGATGTCCGGGCGACGCTGCCTTGGATCGTCGACCGGTAAGGGGCGATACACGATATGGCTCGTTGACCCGACCAGGCGAACGATCGTGCGGGCGATCTCCTCGATTGTCACCTCGTGCGGATTGCCGATGTTGACCGGGTCGTTCGTATCGGCCTCCAGCAGGCGCAGCACACCGTCGACGAGGTCGGTCACGTAACAGAAGCTGCGCGTCTGTGTGCCGTCGCCGAAAACGGTCACGTCCTCGTTGTGCAAGGCCTGCGACATGAACGCCGGGACGGCCCGGCCGTCCCGCAGGCGCATCCTCGGCCCGTACGTGTTGAAGATGCGCACGATTTTCGTATTGATCCCGTGGCGGCGGTGGTAGGCGAGCGTGATCGCTTCCGCGAACCGCTTGGCCTCGTCATACACGCCGCGCGGCCCAATAGGGTTGACGTTCCCCCAGTACGTTTCCTTCTGCGGGTGCTCGAGCGGGTCGCCGTACACCTCGGAGGTCGACGCGAGCATGAAACCCGCGCGCTTGGCCAGTGCCAGGCCCAGCGCATTGTGCGTCCCGAGCGACCCGACTTTGAGCGTCTGGATCGGAAGCTCGAGGTAGTCGATGGGGCTTGCGGGGCTGGCCCAGTGCAGGACAAAGTCGACGGGACCGTCGATGTCGATATAGCGGGTCACGTCGTGCCGGATGAAGTCGAAGTCCCGGCCGCGCAGGTGAGCGATGTTCTCGAGGTTGCCGGTGAGCAGATTATCGAGGCCGACCACGCCGTGCCCGCGGCCGAGGAGGGCGTCGCACAGATGCGAGCCAATGAACCCCGCGGCGCCGGTGACGACAATCCTCACGTGGTGAAGGGTCAATACGCGCGCTGAAAAAGGCCGCGCACCAGCGTGAGCCACATGATCTTCAGATCCAGCGTCACCGACCAGTTCTCAATATAGTAGAGATCGTACTCGATGCGCTTCTCGATCGATGTGTTGCCCCGCCAGCCGTTGACCTGCGCCCAGCCGGTGATGCCCGCTTTGACCTTGTGCCGCAACATGTACTGCGGGATCCGGTGCTTGAACTGCTCGACGAAGAAGGGTCGCTCGGGCCGCGGGCCGACGATGGACATGTCGCCCTTCAACACGTTCAGGAACTGCGGCAGCTCGTCGAGGTCCAGCTTGCGGAGCCATCTCCCTATCGGCGTCGCTCTCGGATCGTCGTCACGCGCCCAGATGGGCCCCGTCGTGTCCTCGGCCCCCACGTACATCGACCGGAACTTGTAGACGGTAAAGGCCTTGCCGTCGAGACCCATTCGCTCCTGCCGATAAAAGACCGGGCCCGCGGATGTGAGCCTCACCAGCGCGGTAATGATGGCGAACGGGATGGCGAGCACCAGCACGGCGAGTCCCGAGAGCACGACGTCAATCACGCGCTTGACCCAGGTGTTGAGCCCCTGAAGCGGGACATCGTTGACGTTGATGATGGGGAGGCCATCCAGGTCCTCGATCCGCGCGCGAAGCGCGATGAACTGCAGCAGATCCGGGACGACCTTGACCTCAATACATTCGCGGCTGGTGAGTTCCATGAGGCCGAGCAGCTTGGAATGCTCCTCAAGGGGCAACGCGACATACAGATGATCGATGCGTTCCCGTTGCGCGATGTCGCCGACCTCGGCCAGGGTGCCGAGTAGCGGCAGTCCCCGGTATCCGATGTGATCGCCGCCGGCGCGATCGTCGACGAACCCGACGACCTGATAACCGAGCTCACGGTGCTGCAGGATGCGGTCGGCCACCATGCGCCCCAGGTCGCCGGCGCCCGCAATCAGGATGCGCTTCAGGCCGATGCCGGCGCGCCAGCGCCGTTCCAGCAGCTCCCGCACCGTTTCGCGCGAGGCGTACGTAAAGACGACGTTGAGACCCAGGAACAGCGCCCAGACAAGCTGCGAGACCTCGTACGCTCCGCGGGCTTTCGCCTCTTCAGACGCGTAGTACGCCTGCACGTACAAAGTGGAGATCAGGCCAAGGACGACGGCGAGGATGCTGCCGATGAGGACGGCGAAGAAATCGTCGACGCGTGAGCGCCCGCGCCGGAGCCGGTAGATGCCCTGGAGCTGAAAGGCGAGCGGTGTCAGCACACCGATGAACGGCAGCACGTTCACGTACTGCTCGATCGGCGGATAGCCCCGCGTCACCGGAATGAGCCCGCTCTCGAAGCGAATGCCGTATGCGAGCACGAACGCCCACAGCGCCATCACCGCGTCGGTGACGACGTAAAAGGCGATGAGGAGGCGGTTGTAGCGTCTTACCATCGGGTTCCGGCGGGCGCGGCGATCGTTTCGCCGATCACCTCCCGCATCTGCCGTACATGACGATCGCGTGAGAACCGCTGCGCCTGCCGGCTGATGCGCGCCGAGTCGAACCGCTGGCGCGCGACCCGTCCGAGCGCCGCCGCCAGCGAGGTGACGTCCGGTTCCGCGAACAGCACGCCGGTTTCGTTGTCGATCACTGTTTCAAGGGCGCCGCCGCGGCCGAGCGCCACCACCGGACGGCCGCACGCCTGCGCTTCAACTGGCACGATACCGAAGTCCTCCTCGCCGGGCAACACTACCGCGAGCGCCCGGCGGTACTCATCCCGGACCGCTTCGTCGCTGAGGCGGCCGAGAAATTCCACGTTCCGGCCGGCCTGCGCCTCCAGCCGGGCGCGATCCGGCCCGTCGCCGACGATGCGGAGCGCGGCGCCGACACGATCGCAGGCGGCCATCGCGAGCTCGATCCGCTTGTACGGAACGAGCGCCGACACCATCAGAAAGTGGCTGTCCGGGGCGACGTCGGCGGGGTGGAAGAAAATCGTGTCAACGGGTGGATGCACGATCGTCGCCACGCGATTATAGTATCGGTGGATCCGGCCCGCAACGTGGGCCGAGTTCGCCACGAAGCGGTGCACGCGCGTCGCGGTTGACGCATCCCATCGGGCCAACCGCGCCAGCGCCGGCTTGTAAACCCACCGGCTCGCAAGGTGCCCTGCGCGGGCCGGCCCGAAATACACGTCGAACTGATCCCAGGCGTAGCGCATCGGTGAATGGCAGTAGCAGAGATGCCGCGCGCGGCCGGACGGGACGACCGCCTTGGCCGCGCAGTGGCTCGAGCTGATCACCAGGTCGTACGGGTCCAGATCGAACCGCTCGATCGCCATCGGGAAGAGCGGAAGGTACTGGCGGTAGTAAGTGCCGGCAAGCGGCAGCCATTGCACAAACGAGGTCCTGATCCGGTGGCGCTCGATGCTCGCGGAGACCGACCCGCGCCGATGGTACAAGGTGAAGATGTCGGCGTCCGGATACAGGCCGCAGAGCGCCTCGAGCACCCGTTCGCCGCCGCGCATCCCGGTCAGCCAGTCGTGGACGAGAGCGACGGCCATCTTCACGTATTCACTCGCGGCTTTCGCATACTTCCTGGTAGAGCTCGCGCGTGCGCGCGACGGAGCGCTCCCAGGAGAACTCGCGCGCGCGCGCGATGCCTTTCGCGCGCAGCTTTTCGCCGAGCGCCGGATCGCTCAAGATCCGCGCAATGCCGTCCACGATTGCCTCGACGTCGTATGGGTCGACCAGGACCGCGGCGTCCCCCATCACCTCGGGCAGCGACGACACGTTCGAGGTGACGACAGGGGTCCCGCTGGCCATCGCCTCGAGCGGCGGCAGCCCGAAGCCCTCGTACAGCGAAGGAAAGACGAACACGGCGGCCAAGCGGTAGAGGATGGCCAGGGTGTCGTCGGGCAGGTAGCCGAGAAATCGGACGTGCTTGTGCAGCTTGTGGCTGTGGACCGCGCGGCGCAATGCCGGAAGCTTCGAGATCTCGTCTCCGATGATGAGCAGCTTGAGATCGTCGAACCCGCGCCTGCGCAGCCGGTCGAAGGCCTCAATGAGCCGTACCAAATTCTTGTGCGGCTTAATGTTGCCGGCATAGAGCACGACGCCGTGATCGAGCCGGTAGCGCTCGCGCACCCGCGCAACCGCCTCCTCCGACGGCGCGACCCGGAAGCGTTCGTCGATGGCGTTGTACACAACGACGACTTTCTCGGGCGGGACGTCGAAGAAGTGGATGATATCGCGCTTGGAGGCCTCGGACACGGTCAGGATCCGTTGCGAGCGGCGCACCGCGCTCCACATCGACGCCCTGGCGTACGCGTACGCGACGCGGCTCGGCAGGTACTGCGGGAACATGAGATGGATGCAATCGTGGATGGTGACGAGCGATCGGCAGCGTGTGAGAGGCGGCAGCACGTAGTGCGGGGCGTGAAAGACGTCGGGTCGCTCGCGGTGCAGCATCCACGGCACGTGAAACTGCTCCCGGATCGAATAGTTCGGCGACGGTTCGAGGATCGTGCGGAAGTTCGGGCCCAGCTGCGCCCCTATGCCGAGGTCCGCCTGGTGGCAGAGGAGGACGTACTGGCTGTCGCGATCGATCCGCGCCAGATGCCGCAGCAGGTTGCGTATATAGGTGCCGATGCCGAAGTCATGCAGTTTTCGCGCATCGATCGCGACTCTCATTGAAGAATCATGACAGGAGGTAGGGGAAGGGGGAAGAGGGAGGTGATGCGGACGTTCCCGGTCAGCAGGGCTCATCGATTCGAGGTCCCCGGGCCGATCTACCTGTCGGGCAGCCGGTGTCGCAGCTTCAGATAGGCCCGCAGGAAAGGCACCCACCGGGGATGATGCTTGGCATAGAAGGCGAGGTGGCTTCGCCTGTAGGCCGTCTCGGTGGCGCGCGGCATGGAGGCCACGGACCGACCCCGGAGGTGCACGACCTGCGCCTCGGGTGTAAAGAGCACCCGGCGTCCGCGAGCCCGGATAGCTGCGCAGAAGTCAACATCCTCCGCGTAGATGAAGTACCGCTCGTCAAGCAGTCCGGCCGCTTCCGCGTCGGAGCGGCGTACGAGCAGGCACGCGCCGCTGACCCAGTCCACCTCGTGCGCGCGGCGCGTGAGGCGATCGACATACGAACCAACGAACGGCGCCCCGCGATCGGTCCCCGTCACCAGTACCTTCTGGCGGAGTTCTGCCAGCGGGCCGATCATCGTGCCGAACGACAACTCCGCGCGGCCGCTTGCGTCAACCAGGCGTGGTCCCGCGACCGCGGCGTCCGGTCTGGCGTCGAGCGACGCGACGAGCGTGTCGAGGGCGCCGGCGGGCATCACTGTGTCCGGGTTCAGCAGGAGTACGAGCTCGCCAGATGTCTGCCGGATACCCATGTTGTTCGCCCTGGCGAACCCGACGTTTGCGCCGGTCTCAATCACGCGGACGCCCGGCCAGCGCTGGCGCACCGCCGCCACGGTTCCGTCGGGCGAGGCGTTGTCGACGAGAAGCGTCTCATGGTTCACAGATGGGGGATGCGCCGAGAGCGACCTCAGGCAGGCGTCAATCTGGCCCGCTGAGTTATAGGTGACGATGACTATCGAGAGGCGCGGCATCTGGAGCATACGACGAGTACTTCCAGTACCTGCTCCGCACAGGTACGCCAGGAGTAACGAGCCAGCGTATCCCGGGCCGCCGCGAGAATCCGCGCCCGTTCCGCCTCGTCTCCGAGGATGCGTTCCAGCGCGGTTTCGATGAGCGCCGGCTCCGGCCGCTCGACATACAGCGCCGCAGACCCGTAGACCTCGCGTGCGACCGGCGTATCGAGGACCACGATCGGGATACCGGCGCCGAGTGCCTCGAGCGGCGTCAGGCCAAAGCCCTCGTATTCGGACAGAAACACAAAGGCGCGGGCGCGGCCGTAGGGCGCGGCAAGCTGGTCCTCCGGCAGGTAGGAGCGCAGCGCGATACGGCCGCCTGCGCCCGTGGCCGCGGCGAGGCCGGCGATGTCGATGCGCGGCGCAGTCCGGTTGTCGCCGACGATCTCGAGCCGCACGTCCGTCCTCTTTCGCGCGAGCCTGGCAAACCCCGCAATAAGCTCTGGAATGTGGCGTCGACTGAAAAGGGAGCCCGCGTAGAGAATTGTCTGCGCGGGGCCCGGTTGGGCTCGATCCACAAGAAGATGCGGCGCGCCCGGATAAATCACGTCGATCTTACTCGGCTTGATCCTCAGCCGTCCCGCAATCTCGTGCTTCGAGAACTCGGAAATGGTGACCACACGTGCGGCCCGCAGGGCGGACAGGCGCGTCAAGGTCCTGCGCCGCAGTCCCTCACGCCACGCGAACCATTCCGGGTGCGCGGCAAACGACACGTCGTGGATGGCGACGACGACCGGCGCGGGGCAGAGCAACGGGGCCGTGTAGCCGGGCGCGAAGAGGACGTCGGCGTTGGTCCGCCGAATCAGGCGCGGCAATGCGCGCTGCTCCCACCACGTCCCGCTCCCCCCGGTCACAATCGTCGACGCCCGGCCGCCCCGCGCGAGCGTCGAGTCGACGGGACCGGGCGCGCACAGGATGAAGTTATGTGCCGAGGCCGCCGGCAGCGTCGCCCACGCGTCCAGGATGCCCGCGAGGTATCGCCCGACGCCGGTCGGCCGGCCCTGCAGTTCCCGCGCATCAACGGCGATCCGCATCTAGTTGCTCCGCCGCCGCACGATCGCATCGGCATAGGCCCGCCGTAGGGTGGCGGCCGCGGCCGCCCACGTAAATGCGCGTGCTCGTGCGAGGCCGGCCGCCCCCCATGTAGCGGCCAGGGTGTCATCCGAGACGAGGCGCTCGAGCGCTGCGGCGATCTCGTCCACCTCGGAGGGGTCGATCAGCAGTCCCCCGGTGCCGACGACTTCCGGCAGCGCTCCGCGGTTGGAGGCCACCACAGGGATCCCGGCGGACATCGCTTCGAGCGCAGGCAGCCCAAACCCCTCGTCGAGTGACGGGAGCACCAGTGCCCTCGCACCCGCGTACACACGCTCGCGCTCATCCTCGGCGATATACCCGAGATGCCGCACGTGGCCGGCCAGCGGCGGCTGGCCGATGCGCGCCAGCCAGCCGGCCGCGTCGCGGGTGGCGCGGCCGGCGAGCACCAGCGGCGGCGCGGCCGGCCGTCGGCTCCGCAGCAACGCGTAGGCGTCGAGCAGCGCCCCGATATTTTTCCGCGGTTCGAGCGTTCCGAGGAACAGCAGGTAGCCATCGCGCGGCACGTGCGGCCCGTGACCGAGCGTCCGCCAGGCCGGCGCGCCCGGAGGGCAAACATAAATGCGATCGACGGCTACACCCAGCTGCTTGCTGAGGAGACGCTTGCCGTGCTCGGTGGAAGTAACCACCGCGTGCGCGCGTCGCGCGTGCAGACCGGCAAGTGCCGGGTAGTCGCGTCGAATCTCGGCGGCGGTCCGCCCGGGGTGCGACAGAAAAAAGAGGTCATGGATCGTGATGACCTGCGCGGCGCGCCGTGCAGGGATGAGCAGCGGGTGCGCCGCGTGCACCACGTCAAAGTCGCCCGCAATCGCCTCGACGGGAGGCCAGCCGGCGCGGTGCCACAGCAGGTTGAGCACGCGTACAGGAATGCGCCGGTCCACCACCCCGACGCCCAGCTCCGACGCCAGCGCGGGCGCGGGACGGTCCTTCCACGAACTGGTGAACAGAGTGACCTCGCCGGGATGCGCCACCGCATAGGCACGGACCAGCTGGTGGAGATACTCGCCAACGCCGGTGCGCTCCCGCAGGGCGGGCCGGTAATCGGCGAGGATTCGCATTGACCCGTTATGATAGCCTCAGCGCTTTTGAGGCGAATCATTTACGAAACTCCGTTGGAGGCGGGTACAGGGCAAATGCAGATCGCGGTCGTCGGCACGGGGTACGTGGGGCTTGTCGCTGGCGCCTGCCTGGCGGAGACCGGCAACGATGTCGTTTGCGTCGACAAGGATGAAACACGCATCAGGACGCTCCGGCGCGGGAAGATGCCCTTCTACGAGCCGGGCCTCGAGGAACTGGTCCGGCGAAACCGACAGGAGCGCCGGCTCACGTTTACCTTCACGCTTCCGAAAGTCGTTCGCGACTCGACCATCATCTTTATCGCCGTGGGTACGCCGCCGGGAGAAGACGGCTCGGCCGATGTGCAACAGGTGCTCGCGGTCGCGCGTGACATCGCCAGGGCCATGAACGGCTACAAGGTCATCGTCGACAAGAGCACCGTGCCGGTCGGGACGAGCGCTCGCGTCCGCGAACTGGTCCGCCGCGAGACCACCCACCCGTTCAGCGTGGTCAGCAATCCCGAGTTTCTCAAGCAAGGCGCGGCGGTCGAGGACTTCATGAAGCCGGACCGCGTGGTCATCGGCGCGGAGGATCCACGGGCCGAGGAGCTCATGCGCGAGCTCTATGCCCCGTTCACGCGGACCGGCGCGCCGGTCATGGTGATGGATTGCGTCAGCGCCGAGCTGACGAAATACGCGGCCAATGCGATGCTGGCCTCGCGGATCTCGTTCATGAACGAAGTGGCCAACGTGTGCGAGCTGGTCGGCGCCGACGTGGATCAGATACGCCGCGCGATTGGCGCCGACCGTCGCATCGGGTCGTCCTTTCTCTTTCCGGGCATTGGATACGGGGGCAGCTGCTTTCCCAAGGACGTGCGGGCGCTGATTCACTTTGCCGCGCAGAAGAATTATGAATTCAAGATTCTGCGGGCGGTCGAGTCGGTCAACGCGTTTCAGAAGACGCGGCTCTTCTCGAAGATGCGCGTGCATTTCGGCAGCCTCAAGGGGAAGGTCGTCGCCGTGTGGGGGCTCGCGTTCAAACCGAAGACGGATGACATGCGGGAAGCGCCCTCGGTGCAGCTGATCGAGGCGTTGCTGGCGGCTGGCGCCGAAGTTCAGGCGTACGATCCGGAAGCGTCGCGTGTCGCCAAAGGCCTGTTCGGCAACCGCGTCAGCTTCGCGGCCGGCAACTACGACGCGCTCAAGGGCGCGGACTGCCTCGCGATCGTGACCGAATGGAATGAGTTCCGGAGGCCGGATTTCGGGAGGATGCGTAAGCTGATGCGTACGCCGGTCGTCTTTGACGGCCGCAACCTGTTCACACCCGAGCAGATGAAACAGCAAGGGTTCACGTATTACTCCATTGGACGCGCCTGATCGCCGCGTGATTCTGGTCACGGGTGGCGCGGGCTATATCGGCAGCCAGAGTGCCAAGGCGCTCCGCGTGGCCGGGTACCGTGTGGTCATCTTCGACAATCTCTCCGCCGGGCACCGCGAGGCCGCACTGGGCGCCCCGCTCATTGAGGGCGACGTGCGTGATGTCGACGCGGTGCGTTGCGCGATTCGCGAAAGCCGCGCGTCGGCGGTCATGCACTTTGCAGCCAGGCTCGTCGTTGCCGAATCGATGCACGATCCCGCCGGCTACTACGAGACTAACGTGAGGGGAGCGCTCGCCACCCTTGAGGCGATGGCCGTGGAGCGCTGCCACCTGTTCATCTTCTCGTCCACGTGCGCCGTATACGGCGAGCCGACCGAGGTGCCGCTGCGAGAGACGCATCCCACCGCGCCCATCAGTCCCTATGGCCAGACGAAGCTCGCGGTGGAGCAGGCGCTGCCGCACTTCGAGCGCGCCTACGGCATCCGGTCGATCCGGCTGCGATACGTCAACGCCGCGGGCGCCGATCCGGAGGGCGATCTAGGGGAGGACCACACGCCCGAAGTGCACGCCATCCCTCGCGCCTTCGATGCCGCCAGCGGCGGACCGCCGTTTGAGATCTTCGGTGAGGACTATCCGACGCGGGACGGCACGTGCCTCCGGGACTACGTGCACGTCGCCGACCTGGCCGACGCGCATCTCCGTGCGCTGCATCGTCTCGAGCAGGGAGGCGCCTCGGCGACATATAACGTCGGCACGGAACGGCCCTCCTCGGTGCGCGAGGTGCTCTCCGCGGTCGAACGTGTCACTGGGCGCGCGGTGCCGCACCGGTCGGCGCCGCGGCGACCCGGGGATCCGGCCATGCTCCATGCATCGACGGCGCGCATCCGCGAGGCATTGAGGTGGGTACCGCAGCGGGCGGAGCTCGAGACGATCGTGAGCGACGCCTGGCGGTGGCATTCCACGCATCCCCGGGGATTTCAGGTGACGCCGCGCCCGGGGTCCCCGCCGCGCACGCCTGCGCGGTGGGGTGGAGGCTGATGTCTCGGCTTCGGAACGTCCTTCGCGATCCGCTGCTCTCGGTAGTCATGCCGGTGTTCAATGAGGCCGCGACCATCGAGGAGATCATTCCCCGCGTGCTGGGGGTGCCGCTTCGCATCCAGCTCATCGTTGTGGACGATTGCTCCACCGACGGCACGCGTGAGACGCTCCACCGGCTGCAGGAGAAGCACGGATTCACCTTGCTGTTGCAGCCGCACAATCAGGGCAAGGGCGCTGCGCTGCGGCGCGGGTTCAGGGAGGTCCGCGGCGACGTGGTGGTTATCCAGGACGCGGACTTGGAGTACTCGCCGGAAGAGTTCCCCATGCTCATCGAGCTGATCTGCGACGGCCGAGCGGACGTGGTGTACGGATCGCGGTTCCTCGGCCGGCACCGTGTGTTTCTGTTCTCACACTATCTGGGCAACCGCTTGCTGACGCTGGTGACGAACGTTCTTTACAACACGATGTTGAGCGACATGGAGACCTGCTACAAGGTAATGAGGACGGACGTGCTGCGATCGATGACACTACGCTCCAACGGGTTCGGGATCGAGCCGGAACTGACGGCAAAGATCTTCAAGCGTGGCTATCGCGTCTACGAGTTGCCCATCACCTACGACGGCCGCGGGTACGAGGACGGGAAGAAGATCGGGTGGCGCGACGGCCTGGTGGCGCTCTGGGTGCTGCTGCGATACCGGTTCCGCGAGTGAGCGTCTTCCTCCGTCTTTTCGAGTACGCGCGTCCGTATCGCGCCCGGCTGGTGGCGGCGCTGGGCGCGATGGTGCAGTACGGCGCTGCGTCGGCCGGCGTGGCGGCGCTGATCCAGCCGATCTTCGACGAGGTGCTCCCGAGCCGCCAGAACCTGGTGCCAGTCGCGGCCGCCATTCTCGTCGTGTATCTGCTCAAGGGAATCGGGGCGTATTTGTCGGGCTATCTGATGACCGACGTCGGGCAGCGGGTCGTGCGCGATCTCCGGAATGTGCTCTTTCGCCACATTCTCGGGCAATCGGTCGCCTTCTTCTCCGTGCAGACCACCGGCCGGCTCATATCCCGGATTACCAACGATGTGGGCCAGGTGCAGCGCGCCGTGTCGGAAACGATTGGGGATCTGACGCGCGAGTCGCTCTCGCTCGTCGGGTTCGCCGCGGTGCTCTTTTATTACGACTCCCGCCTGGCGATCGTGTGCCTGACCGGGGCGCCGTTGGTCGTCTATCCGCTTGTGCGCCTGGGCCAGCGCGTGCGCCGCACCGCCCGCCGCAGCCAGGAAGCGCTCGAGCAGATTTCCCACGTGAGCGCGGAGGCGATCGCCGGACACCGCATCGTGAAGGCCTTCGGCGCCGAGGAGCGCGAGGCCGGCAAGTTCGAGCGCGCGTCACAGCACTTCTATCGGACCTGCATGAAGGTCACCGGCGTGCTCTCCGCGCTCCCGCCGCTGATGGAGTTCATCGGCGGGGTCGCCTTCGTCGGGGCGCTCGTCTACGGCAGCCGGGAAATCGTGGCCGGACGGCTGTCTCCGGGTGAGTTCACCGCCTTCATGGCGGCGTTGTTCATGATGTACGCGCCGGCCAAACGGCTCAGCCGCGTCAACGCGGATCTCCAGCAGGCGATGGCAGCCGGCGAGCGTATCTTCGAGATCCTGGATTCGCACAACGAAGTGCAGGACCGGCCCGGCGCCGCGGAGCTCCCGCGCTTTGGTCACCACATCGAGTTCCACGATGTGCGGTTCGCCTACGGCGGCACGAGCGGCCGCGCTACGCTCGATGGCGTCAGCTTTGTGGTACGCGCCGGGCAGATGCTGGCCATCGTCGGTCGCAGCGGCGCCGGCAAGACGACCTTGGTGAACCTGATCCCGCGGTTCTACGACGTGACGGGAGGGTCTATTGGCGTGGACGGCCGCGACATCAGAGACGTGACGATCGCGTCGCTCCGGTCGCAGATCGGCATCGTGACACAGGAAACGGTGCTGTTTGACGACACCATTGCCGCCAACATCGCCTACGGGCGGCAGGGCGCCACGGCGGAGGAGATCGAGGCGGCCGCGCGAGCGGCGCACGCCCACGAGTTCATCGCACAGCTGGATCGGGGCTACGAGGCGATGATCGGTGAGCGGGGGCAGCGCCTGTCGGGCGGCCAGCGTCAGCGCATTGCGATCGCCAGGGCGATTCTGCGAGACCCGCCGATCCTGATTCTGGACGAGGCGACCTCGTCGCTCGACGCCGAATCCGAGATGCTGGTGCAGGACGCGTTGTCGAATCTCATGCGGAACCGCACCTCGTTCGTGATCGCCCATCGTCTGTCCACGGTGCGCCGGGCGGACGCGATCGTCGTGCTCGCGCGCGGCCGTATTGTCGAGTCGGGCGCGCACGATGAGCTCATGGCCCGCGGCGGCGCGTATACGAAGCTCCACGAGCTGCAGCTGCAAGAGGAACCGACGGAAATCGAGATTTGAAACACGAAGGGTGCGATAGTGCGACGGTGCGATAGTACGACGGTGCGACGGTGCGACCGAGGTGTGCGGTCTGTTCATTGCACTATCGCGCTATCGCACCATCGCACCGCGACGTTGAATGATTAAGTCCATGACCGGGTTCGCGTCGCTGACGCACGAGGACGAGCGCGCGACGATTGGCATCACGGTCCGCGCGGTCAATCACCGTTTTCTCGATATCCAGCTTCGTGTGCCGCAGTCTCTCGCAGATATCGAGATCCGCCTCCGCGCGCTGCTGCAGAAACGGCTCTCACGTGGGCGCGTCGAGCTGGCCATCTCGGTGCAGCTGCGGGACGCGCCGGCCCCCACCGTGGAGTTGAACGCGGAGTTTGCCAAGGCCCTCTCGGCGGCGCTCGACCGGGCGCGCGCGCGCGGGCTGGTCTCGGGTACGCTGACTCCTGGGGACCTGCTGCGGCTGCCGCAGGCCATCACAATCCGGGAGCGGCCCACGGAGGCGGATCCGGCGCTCGAGGCGCAGCTGGGAGCCAGCATCGAGGCGGCAGTGGAACAGGCGCTCGCCGATCTCGACGCGATGCGGGTGCGCGAGGGGGAGCATCTTCGAGCCGACCTCGACGCCCGCGGGCAGTCGCTCGGCGACCTGATCGAGCGGCTCGCGGAAGCGGCGGACGCCGGCCGGGCCGGTCTCGAGGCGCGGTTGCACGAGCGGGTCCGCGAGATCGGCTTTGTGCTGCCTGTCGATCAAGCGATGATTGCGCAGGAGATCGTCCGCGCCGCCGCCAGGTCCGATGTTAGCGAAGAGGTGACCCGATTCCGCGCGCACCTGGCCCACTGGGAGGCGCTGGCCGACGGCGACGAGCCCTGCGGCCGCAAGCTCGATTTCCTGCTGCAGGAGATGAACCGCGAAGTGAACACCATCGGCGCCAAGGCGGACGGTCTCCGCGTGTCGGAGCTCGTCATCGACGTCAAAGCCGAGCTCGAGAAGATGCGTGAGCAGGTCCAGAATGTCGAATAGCGGCGAGCCTTTCGACCGGACGCGGGCCGAGCGCGGACTGCTCTTCATCGTCTCGGCGCCCTCGGGCACTGGTAAGACAACGCTCGCCGAGCGGCTGGTGCAGGGCCTGTCGAACCTGCACATGTCGCGGTCGTATACGTCGCGACCCGCACGGGCCGGCGAGCAGGACGGCGTCGACTATAATTTCATTAGCCGCGCGCGCTTCGAGACCATGGTCCGGGACGGGGCGTTCCTGGAGTGGGCGGACGTCTTCGGCAACTGCTACGGCACCTCCACCGCGGATACCGAGGCGGTGCTGGCGCGGGGCGACGACGTCGTCCTGGTGATCGACGTCCAGGGGGCGCGGCAGGTCCGGAGCCGTGGTATCGAGACCGTCGACATCTTCGTGCTCCCGCCCTCGGCGGCGATCCTCGAACAGCGGCTCCGGGGCCGCAGCAAGGACACCGAGGCGCAGATCAACAAGCGGCTCGAGGTCGCTTGCCGCGAGGTCAACGAGTTCGCGCAGTACGAGTACGTGGTCATCAACGACGAGCTGGAGACGGCCGTGGCACGCATCGGCGCGATTGTGCTGGCGGAGCGGGCCCGCGTGAAGGTCATGCGGGGCGCGGCCGAGGCGATCATCGAGACGTTCAAGGGAAGGCGAAACGACGGCAATGCAAGAAGCACCCAAAGATAACCGGTTTGAATTTGTCGTGCTCGCCGGCATGCGGGCACGGCAGCTGCTGCGCGGCGCGGTGCCGCACGAAGCGGGCGAGAAGAAGATCACGATCGCCCAGCGTGAAGTGCTCCGGCGCAAGGTAGAAAAGATCGAAGAGGCCCAGTAGTCTTACTCGACATGTCCCTGATCGCCCTCGGCGTCACCGGCGGCATCGGCGCCTACAAGGCGGTCGAGGTGTGCCGCGGACTGCAGATACACGGCCACGACGTCGTGGCCGTGATGACGCGCTCCGCCGCGCGGTTCGTCGGACCCCTCACGTTTGAGGCGATCACTCGGCGGGCTGTGATCACGTCGCAGTGGAAGTTCGGGATGAACGCCGACATCGAGCACGTGGCGATTGCCGACGCGATCGCCCTGCTGCTCGTGGCGCCCTGCACGGCCAACGTTATTGGCAAGTTCGCGCACGGCATCGCCGATGACTTTCTCACCTCACTGTACCTGGCGACGCGTGCACCCGTCCTACTGGCGCCCTCGATGAACTCCAACATGCTGGTGCATGATGCGGTGCAGCGGAACCTGCACACGCTGGCGGCGCGCGGCGTTCGGTGTGTCGAGCCTGGCGACGGGTACCTGGCGTGCGGCTGGATTGGGAAAGGGCGGCTGGCGGAGCCCGCGGAGATTGTCGCCGCCGCCGTGGCGATGCTGGCGCCGGTGGATTCAGCGCTGTCCGGGCGTCGCGTAGTGGTGACTGCGGGACCGACCTACGAAGACATCGACCCCGTGCGATATCTCGGCAACCGCTCGAGCGGTCGCATGGGGTTTGCGATCGCCGCCGAGGCGCAGCGACGGGGCGCGCGGGTCACACTGGTAGCCGGTCCGACCGGGCTCGAGCCGCCGGCCGCGGAGGAGATCGTTCGCGTCCGCAGCGCCGCCGAGATGCATACGGCCGTGATGCGTGCGGCCGCCCGGGCGGACGTTGTCATCATGGCTGCCGCCGTGGCGGACTACACACCGGCCGACCCCGCCTCCCGCAAGGTAGCGAAGACGGACGGGCCCATGACCCTGACCTTGCGGCGGACCCCGGACATCCTGGCGGATCTCGCCCGGCTGCCCTCGCGCCTTTCCTCCGGCGTGCCGATACTCGTCGGGTTCGCGGCGGAGACAGACGATGCGGAGGCCAGGGGGCGGGAGAAGCGTGCTCGAAAGGGCATCGACCTCATTGTTGTCAACGACGTCTCGCGGTCCGACGCAGGGTTCGAGGTGGCCACCAACGCCGTGACGCTTATCGATGCCGAGGGCGAGTGTGCCGTGCCACTGCAGAGCAAGGAGCGGGTCGCCGCCGCGATCCTGGACCGCGTCGAGTGGTTCGTTCGCGCACGCACCGCTCCTCCCGTTCGGGCGTGATGTCGAGCGACGAACTGAAAGCCCACCTCGAATTCTTCGGCGAGCTGGGCGTGAACGGCATCCGGGTCGAGCCGTTGTGGCGCTCCCGTCCTCTCCATGAGCCCTCCGCGCTGCCCGCGCCTATAGCACCCGCCGAACCTGTCGAACCTGCCGAACCTGTCGAACCTGCCGAACCCGGGGCCGTCCAGGCTCGGGTGTTTGCCTCACCTGCCGACGCGCTTATCGCGATACGCGTGGATCTTGGCGAGTGCACCCGCTGCAAGCTGCACACGCTCGGCCGCCAGCAGATTGTCTTCGGCGTCGGTAATCCCAAGGCGGATCTGATGTTCGTCGGCGAGGCGCCGGGAGCCGATGAAGACATCCAGGGCGAGCCGTTCGTGGGTCGCGCCGGACAGCTCCTCACGAAGATCATCGAGGCGATCGGCCTTCGACGCGAGGACGTCTACATCGCCAACGTGATCAAGTGCCGTCCACCGGGCAACAGGAATCCCGAACCGGACGAAGTAGGGCAGTGCGAGCCCTTCCTGTTCCGTCAGATCGATACGATCAAGCCCAAGGTCATCGTGGCGCTGGGCAAGTTCGCGGCGCAGTCGCTCCTGCGGACCACCGATCCGATCACGCGCCTCCGCGGGCGCGAGTTCAGGTACCGCGCCGCGGTCCTGATGCCGACCTACCATCCGGCGTACCTGCTGCGAACGCCGTCGGCCAAACGCGAAGTATGGGAGGATATGAAGCGAGTCCGAGTCATTCTAGAAGGTGAGTAGTTGCGTTTAGTGTCGGTCGCCGTTCCTGTCCCGTACCTGGATCCCCTCACATATAACGTGCCGACCAGTTATCCCGACTTGCCGCCGATCGGTGCGCGCGTGCGCGTACCCATCGGCTCACGAACGGTCGTCGGATGCGTCGTCGCGCACGCCACGACCGACGCGGGAGCCGCGCCGCGCGACGTGGCCGGCGTTTTGGACGAGGAGCCGTTTCTACCTCCCGCGATTGTCGACCTGTGCGGATGGGTGGCTGACTACTACATGGCGGGCTTCGGTGACGCGATCGGCGCGGCGATGCCGCCCGGGTCGCGGCGCTCGGACTCGTTCAAGACGCAGCGGGTGGTCTGGGCGACCTCCCATGGCCTTTCAGCCGTAGAGGCCGGATCCGCTGTCGCGCCGAAGCCGCTTGGCGGCGAAGGCGGAAGTCGGGCTGATATCAGCCTGACGGCCAAACAGCAGGCCGCACTCGAGATCCTCGCAGCTGCTCCGGGCGGCCTTTCCATGTCGGCACTGCGGGACCGCGGGGTCAGCTCGGACCTCACCCGCCGCCTGGCGGCGCGCGGGCTGGTCGCGGTCCGCGCCGAACGCGACGAGCGAGACCCCTTCGAGCGGGCGGCGCAGATGGATGTCACGCGTGAGGACGGCCGCCTGCTGACGGAGGAGCAGCAGGCGGCCGTCGATACGCTGGTGGGGCTGGCGGATGCCGGCGGCTTCCGGGTGGCACTTCTGCACGGCGTCACCGGCAGCGGCAAGACCGAGATCTATCTGCGCCTGGCCGACCGCGTCTGCGGATCGGGAAGACAAGTGCTGCTGATGGTACCAGAGATTGCGTTGACGCCATCGGTGTCAGCCCTGTTTCGCTCCGCGTTCGGGACGCGAGTCGCCATCCAACACAGCGCCCTGTCGAACGGGGAACGGCACGACCAGTGGCAGCGCATTCGCCGCGGCGAGGTCGACGTGGTGGTCGGCACTCGATCGGCGGTCTTTGCACCGCTGGCCAATCCTGGCCTCATCATCGTGGACGAGGAGCACGACACCTCGTACAAGCAGGAGGAGTCGCCGCGCTATCACGGCCGCGATGTGGCCATCGTGCGCGGCAGGAACTCGGGTGCGCTCGTGGTGCTCGGGTCGGCGACGCCGTCAATGGAGAGCTATCAGAACGCGGTGTCGGGTAAGTACTCCCACGTGACGCTCGAACGGCGGGTGCTCGATCGCCCCCTGGCCGCCGTCCGCTTGGTGAACATGCGCGAGGAGTACGCGGAGGGGGGACCGGACGTGGTCATCAGCCGGGCGCTCGGTGCCGCCATCGAGCAGCGCCTCGCGCGGCGCGAGCAGGTGCTCGTGTTGCTCAATCGCCGCGGCCACGCGACTGCGGTCTTCTGCCGCCAGTGCGGCGACACGTTCGAGTGCCCGAACTGCAGCGTCTCTTTGACGGTGCATCGGGCGCGGGCCGGGTGGCAGGGCCGCTGCCATTACTGCAACTACTCAATGGCCGTGCCGACATCCTGCCGCAAGTGCGCCGCGCCGTACCTCGAAACGACCGGGTTCGGCACTGAAAAGATCGAGCAGCGATTGCGCGAACGGTTCCCTGCCGCGCGGGTGGGGCGCGTGGACCGCGACTCCGTGAGGCGCAAGGGCGCGCTGACCTCGCTGCTCTCGAAGTTCGCGACCGGCGAGATCGACGTGTTGGTGGGCACGCAGATGATCGCCAAGGGCCACGATTTTCCCCGCGTCACGCTCGTGGGTGTGATTTCGGCCGACGTGGGCCTTGGACTTGCCGATTTTCGCGCCGCCGAACGGACGTTTCAGTTGCTCACGCAGGTGGCCGGCCGCGCGGGACGCGGCGAGCGCAGTGGCGAAGCGATCGTCCAGACGCTGTACCCCGGGCACTACAGCATTCAGGCGGCCTGCCGGCAGGACTATCCGGCATTCTTCGAGCGGGAGCTGGCATTTCGCCGCGGCATGCGCTATCCACCTCACGTCGCCATGATTAACGCCGTCATCCGCGGGCGAACCTTTGCGGAGGCGATGCATGCCGCGACCGACATCGTCCGGAGCCTCGAACCGTCGGCGGAGCGCGCGCGATTTCTGATCCTGGGGCCCGCGCCGGCGCCGCTCGGCCGGCTGCGAGGCGAGCACCGTGTGCAGTTCTTCCTGAAGGGCACGCGCCGCGCCGACATGCGCACCGGGCTCAAGGACGTGCTGGCTCAGATGCCTGACCTCAAGCGGCGCGTTACGGTCGACGTTGATCCACTGAGCGTGTTGTAGGGGCGGCGGGCCCGGCGCCGTCGCTCGAGACGATCGGCACGCACGCGCGGGGGCCGGCGGTGACTCGACATGCGTTGTATGCCGTGCGCGGCTCCGTCTTCGCTGGCGCTGACACGGAGTGTCGTCGGCCGTGCAATTCTGCCACCGGTGCTACGGGCGAACCAGGCGGAAGCTGCAACTGAGCGCGCGGCCCTGCGCGGATGCCGTGGATTTGGCGGAACGTGCCCTGGATCCCGCTCGCTCCCAGGAGGAGGCGTGGTCCGAGCGTCCCGGAGCTACGCGCCACGGGTTGCTGTGAATCGCGGGCCTTCCAGCAGGCCAGTCGGATGACGGCTCTTCCGTTAACGCCCTAGGCAACGTCGGGCGCGAAAAGGGCGTTGATAGTTCCTCTCGTCCCGGCTTCAACTGTTGAGCGCTTCCCCCAGGAAACGCCTGAGCCGCTGGTAGTGCGACCCGCGCCAGTACACGCGCCCGCAGACCTCGCACAGGTGGAACTCGTCGAACTCCGCGCGCGTGCGCGGCGGAAGGCGATCGACGACCGCCTCCTTCGCAACCGAACGCAGCGCCGTGTTGCAGCAGAGGCAGCGCATGAAGGGCCTGGCGCGCGAGGCGAGCGCGAACCGGTGCACGAGGTCGAGGAACTGCCGTGCCGGATCGATGCTGCGGACCCAGTGGCCCCACCGAACCTCGTTGCGCTTGAGCAGCTCGCGGTCGCGCGTCAGCACGACGC
>JACPPO010000069.1 GCA_016190945.1 Acidobacteriota bacterium
CCGAGAGCCCGCGAAGTTGCATATCGTCGATCATCCGCTGACGCAGCGGTGTCATGAGGATCTCCTTTCGCGGGAGGGGTTGACGCACGGCCAATGCGTGTCTCCCGCGAAGGAGATCCTGAGCTCCAGTCCCTCGACGAACGAAACGCCACGAGACCGCGATCTCGAAGCTATCCGCCGTAAGGCGGATTCAGTTCAACCAACGGTTGCAGCGGACCGGCGCGCGACCAGCTCATCACGGCCGAGTGTTGGTAGGCGCCGGCCGCTCAACCGCAACGCGTTAGCCAGGCTCAACGTGACTCGATCCGTACCACGTGAGCTCGCAGCCATGCGGTGAGTTGTCGTTCGCTAATGCGGTTGGTCGCCACGCCGAGCATGACCTGAACGACCTCGGATTCTGGGGCTTCCAACCGCCAGCCGTTCAGCTCAAGGAAGATCGCCATCACGAGAAAGGCGACTCGCTTGTTCCCGTCGCGGTACGGGTGGCTGGTTGCCAGCCCCCATCCGTAGGCCGCTGCCAGCATTGGAAGGTCGCATTTTGATTCGTAGTGCCACCGCTGCTTGGCACGCGCGACCGCGGATTCGAGCGCGTTCTCGTCTCGAATCCCGGGCAGGCCGCCGTGCTCCCTCAGCTGGTCGAGATGAACCGCGTCGAGAACGACGCGCTCTACCCACGCCGGTTCCCGACGGCGGCGGGGCATGGGTTACTTCGCCAGCTCGCGTAGGGCGTTGCGGTACTTCTTTGCGACCCGCCGTGCAATCGCCAGGGCTTGCTCAACCTCGGGATCGTAGGGCGTAATCAGGATTCCCTGCTCGCTTTCCACGGCCAGAACGCGATCTCCGGGTTCCAGGTGTAGTCGGTCCACCATGTCCTTCGGAAGGGTCGCACCGATAGACCCACCCGCCCGTCGCAGAGTAAGCTGCTTCACCATGCTTTCTGGTAGCACTTTCATACTACACGGGCAACGGCTGGCTAACAAATTAGGGCTTCTTGTCGCGGCGGACGAACGTCCGGTGGAGGCACGGCGTACGGCGCCGCGACAAAAGCCTGGGTTGAAGTGAATCCGGCTTGCGGCGCGGCACTTGGCAGGGCGCAAGGATTTTGCGGGCGCTAAATCAGCGGCATTGAGTCGCGCAGGGCCACGGATCGCGGACGATCTCGCGTTCGAAGCAACTGTGCCCACGCTAGCCTGGTGAGGGGGCCGGCATCGTGGGCGACGCTCCACGTCGTCCCGTGACGAGTCGGTGCGGGAAAGACCCAGGTCGACGACCGATGCGTACGCCAGTGGCCGCGCAGACCCTCGAGCGTTGCCTTCGCCATCGGTACGTAGCGGTCCCGCTTGCCCTTGCCGTGGATGAACAGGCACATCCGGGCGCTGTCGACGTCTGCCACCTCGAGGTGCGTTCCTTCCTGGAGCCGAAGGCCGCAGCCGTAGATCGTCGCCAGGCAAACGCGGTAGACGGGGATGCGGACGTCGGCGAGGATCGTGCGCACTTCATTACGGCTGAGCACGACCGGGAGCTTCTTCTCTCGCCGTGGGCGCACGAAGCGAAGCGTTGTCCACGCGCGATGGAGCGTTTGCTCGTAGAAGAAGCGGATGGCGCACAGGGCGATCGTCGCCGTTGCGCGGGCGACCTTCTTCTCGTTGGCGAGGTAGAGGAAGTACTGCCGCGACTCCTCTTCGGTGATCTCGGCGGGGCTTCGCCGGTAGTGCCCGGCGAGCTGGCGCACCGCCGCGACGTAGACCTCCCACGTCCTTGCCGAGAGCCCGCGAAGTTGCATATCGTCGATC
>JACPPO010000066.1 GCA_016190945.1 Acidobacteriota bacterium
CGCCCGACGTCGCGGCCGTAGAAGTACGCGGCCAGCCCGAACGGCGTGTCGTTCGCCAGCGCAATCGCTTCCTCCTCCGTGCGAAACCGGAAGAGCGGCGCCACGGGGCCGAACGTCTCCTCGCGCGCGATCAACATGGACGAGGTCACGTCGGCCAGGATGGTCGGCTCGAAAAAGCGCCCGCCAAGCGCATGACGCCGGCCGCCAATCACCACTCGCGCGCCCTTCGCCAGCGCGTCGCCGATGTGCTCCTCCACCTTCTGCACGGCGCGGTCGTCAATCAGGGGCCCCTGCGTCGAGCCGGCCTCGAGCCCTGGTGCGGGCTTCAGCTTCTTCACGGCCTCGGCCAGCTTCGACGCAACCGCATCGTAGACGCGGTCCTGCACGAAGATCCGGTTCGCGCACACGCAGGTCTGTCCGGTGTTCCGGTACTTCGAGGCAATCGCCCCCTCCACCGCCGCATCCAGATCCGCATCGTCAAAGACGATGAACGGCGCGTTGCCCCCGAGCTCCAACGAGATCTTCTTTACGGTGCCGGCGCACTGCGCCATGAGCAGCTTGCCGGTGGCCGTGGACCCCGTGAACGACAGCTTGCGGACCTCAGGGTTCGAGGTCAGCTCCCCGCCGATCTCCGTCGCGGACCCGGTGATGACATTAAAGACGCCCTTCGGAAGGCCGGCGCGCTCGCCAAGCTCGACGAGCGCGAGCGCGGAGAAGGGCGTCTGGGAGGCGGGCTTCAGCACGACGGTACATCCAGCGGCGATGGCGGGGCCGGCCTTGCGCGTAATCATCGCCAGCGGAAAGTTCCACGGCGTGATGCAGGCGACAACCCCGATCGGCTGCTTGATGACGATAATGCGCTTGTCGGCCTGCGGGCCGGGGATCGCGTCACCGTAGACGCGCTTGGCCTCCTCGCCGAACCATTCGAGGAACCCCGCCGCGTAGACTACCTCACCGCGCGCTTCGCCCAGCGGCTTCCCCTGCTCAGTGGTCATCAGCCGCGCCAGGTCCTCCTGGTTCGCCATCACGAGGTCGAACCAGCGGCGCATCACGGTCGCGCGCTCCTTGGCGGTCGTCTTCCGCCAGGCGGGAAACGCGCGCGCCGCCGCATCAATCGCCTGCCGCGTCTCAACGGCGCCAAGCCTGGGCACGACACCCACGACCGCGCCAGTGGCGGGATTGTCGACGGCGATGGTTGCGCCTGAACGCGCCCTCACCCAGGCGCCGTCTACGTAACAGACTTGCCTGAAGAGCGCCGGATCGGACAGCGGAACGCCAACGCGGGAAGCGGTGCCAGTTTGCATGGGACATCCACGATCCGGCTACCTAAGACGACGGCTGAGTGTCGCCTTCCTTGACGACGTGCACCTTGAGCGGGACGGTGACCTCGCGGTGCAGCCTGAGCGGCACGTCGTGGTCGCCAATCGCCTTGATCGGCTCCGGAAGGATCAGCTTCCGACGGTCCACCTCGAAGCCTTTCTCCCTCAGAAAGTCGACGATATCGGCAGCCGTCACAGACCCGTACAGCTGCGCGGTGTCGCCAACGCGGCGGGCAATCCTGATATCGAGGGCGGCCAGGCGCGCAGCCATCGCGTCGGCCTGGCTCTTCTCCTGTACTTCACGCCCCTCCACGATCTTGCGCTCGCGCTCGACGTGCTTCCTATTACCCGGCGTCGCCGGCAGCGCCAGCCTGCGGGGCAACAGGTAGTTGCGGGCGTAGCCGTCGGCGACCTTCACGATCTCGCCGCGCTCGCCCAGGTTGTCGACGTGCGCTCTCAGAATGATTTCCATGGCTATTCCGCCGTGAAAGGAATGAGTGCCAGCTGGCGCGCGCGCATGATGGCGGTGCGCAACTTCCGCTGGTGCATCGCACAGGTGCCCGAAATACGGCGCGGAAGAATCTTCGCGCGCTCAGGCACGAACGGCAGCAGCAGCCTGGTGTCCTTGTAGTTGATGTCGTCGATCTTGTCCGCGCAGAACTTGCACACCTTTCGCCGCCGGAACATCGGGCGGCGCGGCTGGCCGTCCTTCCCCTGCTGCTGGTTCTGACCCGCGCGGCCGCGGCCGCCGCCTCCTCCGAAAGTTCTTCTCCCGTTCATCGAAGGTCCTCCGCCATATCAAACCGATCGTCGCGGTCGTCGTCGGGCTCGCCGCGCTGCCCTTCTCCGGGCTGCCGCTCCGGCGGCAGACCACGCGCGATGCGCCGGCGGCTCGATGCCTGCCCGCGCTTAGCTCGCCTACGCTCGATGACGTCCTGATCCTCGTCGACCCGCACAACGAGATGGCGAATGACGAGGTCGAACACCTTCAGGCGCCGGTCGATTTCCTTCATCAGATCGCCCGAGCCGTCGATCACCTCCAGCACGTAGGTCCCTTCCTTGTGCCGGCCGATGTCGTAGGCAAGCCTCCGGCGACCCCAGTTGTCGGTCTTCTCGATCCGGCCGCCCATCCGCCGAACGATGCCGTCGACCTGCGTGTGCAGGTCAGACACCTGATCGTCGGTCGCGTCGGGCGAGACGATGTAAACGAGTTCGTACTTCCCGCTCATAAGTCTCCTTCTGGACTATGTCTGCCTTGAGGCAGAAAGGAGTTAATCGACTTCCGGACCCGGGGCTTCCGGGTTGTACGCGTTCATCACCTGTTCGATGCCCTCCACGGCGAACATCTCGGCGGCGTCGGCCGCCCGGGTGATGAAGCCTTCGAGCTCGGCGCGTTCGCCAGGCTCGAATTTCGCGAGCACGTGATCGGCGAGGTCCCGCCGCGGATCGCCGCGCCCGACACCCAGCCGAAGCCGGGCAAACTCGCCAGTCCCAAGCCGCTCAATAATCGACTTGAGGCCGTTATGACCGCCGGCCGATCCACGTGCCCGTGCACGCAACCGGCCGAACGGCAGCGCCGCCTCGTCCACCACCACCAGCAGGTCGGCCGCGCCGATGTCGTAGTAGCGCGTCAGCGCGGCCACGGCATCGCCACTGCGGTTCATGTACGTCAATGCCTTGGCGACGAGCAGCGGCTCGGCTCCGTGTTTCTTCGCGACGACGGTGTCGGGCACCTGCGCGGGCGCCATCGCCAGGGGCAGTTGATGCCGGCGCGCGATCTCGTCGACGACCAGGAAGCCGACGTTGTGCCGCGTGTCACGATACTCGCGGCCCGGATTCCCGAGGCCGACGATCAGTTTCATGGAGCTATTTCTTCGCCGCGGGCTCCTCGCCTTCCTTCTCCGTCTTGCCCTTCTTGATCACCTCGGGCTCCGCCGCCACCGGCGCGGCGGCCGCGGCTGCCTCCGCCTCCGGCGCCGCCACCACCTCCTCGGCCTTCGGCAGCACGACGTGGACCAGCATCGTGTCCGGGTCGTTCAACGGCTTCCACCTCGGGTTCTCCGGCAGATCGCGCAGCCGAACGGCCTGGTGGAGCATCAGCTCCGACACGTCGATGTCGATGTGCTCGGGAATGTCGGTCGGCAGGCACTGAACTTGGACCTCGCGCGTCACGAAGTCGAGCATGCCACCCTGCTGCTTGACCCCCTTCGCCTCGCCCTTGACCAGAATCGGCACCGTGACGGCGATCGCGCGATCCATCGCGAGCTCGTAGAAGTCGGCGTGCAGTAACTGGTGAGTGACGGGATCGAGCTGGTACTCCTTCACCATCACCCGCGACTCGCCGCCGTCCAGCTTCAGCCTGATTAGCGTGTTGGCGCCCGATTCCGAGTGAAGAATGCGAAGCACTTCCTTCGGGTCCACGGCCACCGGCACGCCCTCGGATCCCTTCCCGTCTTTCCGCGCGCCGTACACGACGGCCGGGATGCGGCCTGCCACGCGCAGGCGCCGCGACTCGTTCTTGCCGCGGCCTTCTCGTTTCACTACCTCGAGCGTTGCGTCCATATCTCGTCCCGCCTATACGAACAACGAGGACACCGACGTCTCCTCGTGGATACTCCGGATCGCCTGTCCCAGCAGCCGCGCTACCGAGAGCACGACGATCTTCTTGCACTGCTGCGCATCACCGCGCAGCGGAATCGTGTTGGTCACAATCAGCTCATCGATCGGCGAACGCTCGACCCGCTCGACCGCCGGTCCCGACAACACGCCGTGCACCACGCAGGCGAGCACGCGCAGCGCCCCCGCCGCCTTCAGCGCCGTTGCGGCTTTCTGGATCGTGCCAGCGGTATCGATGATGTCGTCCTGCAGGATACAGGTCCGGCCGTCGACATCGCCGATGACGTTCATCACTTCCGCCGTGCCGTCCTCGGAGCGCCGCTTGTCGACGACGGCCAGTTCCGCATCGAGCCGCTTGGCATACGCCCGCGCCCGTTCGGCTCCACCGGCATCCGGCGAGACAATCGTCAGCTTCGGGCTGTTCAGCCGCGCCAGGTAATCGATGATAACCGGCGCCGCGAACAGATGGTCCACCGGAATGTCGAAAAACCCCTGGATCTGCGCCTTGTGCAAATCCATCGTCAGCACCCGGTTCGTGCCCGCGGCGCTGAGCAGGTTCGCGACCAGCTTGGCCGAAATCGGCACCCGCGGCTTGTCCTTGCGGTCCTGCCGCGCGTAGCCGTAATATGGCACCACCGCCGTAATCCGCGCCGCCGACGAGCGGCGGAACGCGTCGATCATCACCAGCAGCTCCATCAGGTGCTGGTCCACCGGATTGGACGTCGGCTGGATGATGAAAACGTCGGCCCCGCGAATATTCTCGTCGATCTGGAACGAGACTTCGCTGTCGGGAAACCGCCGCAGCCGCGCCTGACCGCCCGGGATGCCCAGGAAGTCCGCGATCTCCTTCGTCAGCGACGGATGCGCGCTGCCCGAAAAGATCTTCAGGTCGCCAAACCCGGTCGACATTAATCCGTCACCGCTCAGGGGTCGTCTCATTTCGCGTGGCTGCCACCAAACTGCCTTCAGTGACTGGTTGGGGCGGAAGGATTCGAACCTTCGAATACGGGAGCCAAAGTCCCGCGCCTTACCGCTTGGCCACGCCCCACCACGGCACTCCACCGCGCAGTGCGTTCCCGCTTACGGTCGAAGAACCGCTCGGAAGCCGTCGGCCTGGGTGGTGCAAACCCATAGTCTAGTCGAGACTTAGGGCCACAAACAACCCCAACGGCTGCGAGGTAGTGGTTCAAGACCACTCCACTACCGGCTGCGAATTGGAACTGGACGGCTCCGCCGCGCGTACTCGCCCCGGCCCAGCGTTTCGGTCAGGAGTACCCGCCAGCCCGATCCGGACAGGCGGTCGGACGCGGTAAGGGCGTCGCGGCGCTTCTGAAAAAGCCCGAAAACCGCGGATCCGCTGCCCGACATCGCGGCCGCCAGGGCGCCGGCCCGGCGCAGCGCCGCCTTCATCTGGTCGATTTCCGGATGGTGCCGCGCGATTGCGGCCTCGAGGTCGTTAATCATCTGCGCCGCCCGCGACGGCCAAGGACCAGGGACGTGCTGCGGTTCACGCCCGAAAGAGCCCCGCGCCAGGTCGCGCTCCGCGTCGTACCAGTCATACGCCTCGCGGCTCGAGACGCCGAACCCCGGCAGCAACAGCACGACCCAATGCCGCGGCAGATCCGTCAGCGGGTAGATTTCGTCGCCGCGCCCGAGGCCGAGTGCCGTGCCGCCCGCCAGGAAGAACGGTACGTCGGCGCCCAGCGTCCCGCCCAGATCGGTCAGCTGGGCCGGCCGCACCGGAACACGCCAGGCACGCGCCAGCGCGACCAGCGTCGCGGCCGCATCCGCGCTTCCACCTCCAAGTCCCGCCTGCAGCGGAACCCGCTTGTCGAGGCGCACCACCACGTCGCGGGCCGGCCCGCTGCGCCGCAACGCGCGCCACAACGCATCGGCCGCTCGCCAGATGAGATTTGATCGGTCGAGCGGCACACCGGCGGCGGCGCACTCGATGGCGAATGGGCCTTCCCGCGGCACGCACGCAATCGTGTCGTGGAGCGAAATCGTCTGAAACACGGTACGCAGCTCGTGAAACCCGTCGGCCCGCGTCCCCAACACCCGGAGATCAAGGTTGATCTTGGCGTGCGCCCGAATGACGACGGCGATCGGTGTACTCACCGCCTACCGCCTACTGCCCGCCAGTCACGGTCCACGCAGCGGCCCAGCATCGCGAAGCTCCGAAATCGTGAGCGGGAGGGCATCAGCCGGCACAGCGACCGCGAATGCGGCCGGATCGATCGTGACGGCCGCCTCGAGCTGTGACACGGCCGCGGTGAGGTCGACGTTGACCTTCGGGTCGGCGGAGCGCAGCCGCACCGTTTGCGGGAATGCGCCCCGCCATGCTGGATACTCAATCTGCCAGCCGGGCCGGCGCCCCGCGCGGGGCTGCCACCCAGCGCCGACACGCTCCAGGTAGAGCGTCGCGTCACCGGGAAGATCGATCGATGCCCACCCGTTCTGATGCAACCGTCCACCCACGGCGCCAGGCATCGACGCGACACATCCCGTGAGAATGCCCTGGAGATCGGCAGGGGCAAGCGCAACGCCTGTCAGCGCTCCAAGGATGTCGACCGCGCGGGCGTCGCGGAGCACGCGGTTGTCACGAGGCAGCAGCAGCGTGGCCGTATCACCGCGGCCCGCGAGAATGAACGCCGGCGGCCCTAACGGCGCCACGCCTTCGAGCCGCAGCGAATCCGGGCGCTCGAAGCCGGCTATGGCGCGTCCACGGACGGCTCGTCCACCGGCGCGACCCGAGAGCGACAGTTCCGCCGTCAAGGTACGGACGCCGGTGCAGGCCGACGTGGCCTGCTGGTGTATCCGCGCAAAATCTGGAAGAGGATTGCCGGGGTCGGCCGGAAGCGACAGCAGCCTCGGCGCGCACCCCGAGGCCAACACGCTAAATCCCATGACCCCAATCCCAATTCCCAAGACCCACACGCCAACCGGGGACGTCGTGTTTGTTGGACCGCTATGCGGCTCGTTACGAAAATTTCGCGCCGGTTCTGTTGCCCGATCGTTGGCGAGTGCCGGTGCGCCAGGCGTAGGTGAGCCGCGTAGCGGTCCAAGGCGCGCGAAGCGCGCCAGAAGACACTGGCAATCAGGCAAGGGCTCCGCCGGGATATCAAGGGCGGAGCCCTTGCCTGGTTCTTGGGATCTTGCTGGGATTTGCGGCTTGGGATTCGGGACTTGGGGTTTCTTCATCGACTAACGCGGAATCTTGCTCCTGGCGTGCTGGATCTTCTCTTCGACAACAGCCCGGTCGATGCCGCCGTCACCCGCGAGCGCCCGGGTCCACGCCGCGATCGCATCGAACCAGCGGTTCTGCCCCGCCAGGACGTCGCCAAGGTGATCCTGGACCACGGCATTGCGCGGTAACTGCGCGGCGGCCGGCGACAGATACTTCTCCGCTTCGCTCAGGTCCCCGCGGCGGAAGTGCGCCCAGCCGAGGCTGTCGAGGTACGACGGATTGCCGGGGTCCGCGTCTAACGCGCGCTGGACGAACCGAACGGCCTCCTCAAGCGCCCGCCCGCGGTCGGCGAGCAGGTACCCGAGATAGTTCAACGCCTCGGCGTTGGCCGGTTCGACCTCGAGCAATTGCCGCAGCGTCCGCTCCGCGTCGCCGTCGCGACCGGCGTCGCTATAGAGATCCGCGAGCGCGAGCTGGGTTGTCGTGTCATTCGGATAGGCCTTCGCCGTCGGTTCCAGGATGGTCACGGCCCGCGCGGGGTCCCCGCCTTCGAAGACGGCCCGCGCCCGCAGCCTCGGGAAGCGCAGGTCGTCGGGATGCTGCGCCTGGGCTTCAGCAGCAAAGGCCGCCGCCTGCGCGTAATTCCCATCGTTGAATACTGTTGCGATCCGCCGGAACTTCAGCCACCCGTTCATCGGCTCAACGGCGATCGCACGGGTATAGCTCTGCACCGCTTCCTTCAGGAGGCCCGCCTGCTCCTGGTACTGCGCAAGCACCGCCGCCACCCGCGGCTCATCGTCCACGATCCGGTCGAGCGTCGCGATCGCGCTCTTGATGTCATCGGCCGCCGCGTACGCCTGTGCCAGCGACAGCTGGCCCTGCACGGAGGTTGGATTCTGGTTAACCACGCGGGTGAACGCCTCGACGGCCTTCGCCGGCTCGTTCGTGCGAAGGTAGAGCCGTCCGAGCGAGAACAGGATCTGGATATCGGTGCCGGCGGCGGCCTCGCCTGCCACGCGCTCGAGGTGCGCGATCGCTTGGCGCGCGCTGACCTCGACTTGCGCCTGCGGCGTGCGAGCGTTCATCGCGTCGACGGCGGCGGCATAGATCGACCCGAGCACGCGGTGCGCTTCCAGGTTGTCGTCGTCGAGCTTGAGCGCCCGCAGCGCCGCGCGCTCGGCGTCGGCGTGGCGGTCGCGCCGAAGTTGGAACGACGCGATTTCCGCCCTGACCTCCGCCGACGCGGGATCCGCGGCGGCCGCCCGCTCGAGCGCCGCGAGTGCACCCGCCTCATCGCCCTGCGCCTCGAGGCGCCTCGCCATGAGGAATTCGAAATACGCGACGGGCGTCTGGGCAGCGGCTGGGCTACTCATCCACAGCAACAGCAGGCCCGCCGCGACGCACCGATGCCAAGCGCGAGTGAACGCCACGCTGCAGGTCATCCCAGTAAAGGATCTTAGCTCAAGATGTTATAGTTCGAAGGTCTGACTGGGTCGTACCTGCACCCCGCCGCGCACGGCACGCGCGGCGGGGACCCCGGATAGGAGGGCCCATGCCCATCGATGCCGAACTGCTCGAAATCCTCGCGTGCCCGAACTGTAAGACGCCGGTGAGGCTGGTCAGGAACGGCACCGCGCTCAAGTGCGATCAATGCCACAGGGTGTATCCGATCAAGGACGACATCCCAGTGATGCTGATCGACGAGGCGACGATAGAACCCTAGTGGCCGGTAGTCCGTAGTTGGTAGGTGGTAGTTGGTAGCCAAGAGAACCCGCTACGAGCGACCAACTACCAGCTACCAACTATGAAGATCCTCCTTGTTCGTCTCAGATTAATCGGGGATGTCGTATTCACGACACCGCTGGTGCGCGTCCTGCGGCGGAAGTATCCGGACGCGGATCTCACGTACGTCGTGGAACCCTTGGCCGCACCGGTGGTTCACGGCAATCCCCACCTTGACGATGTGATCGTGGTCCCGAAGCGATCGGGCGTGGCGCGATGGCGCGACGATCTGTCGTACGCGCGGCTCCTTCGCGCGCGACGATTCGATATGGCCATCGATCTCCATGGAGGTCCGCGCAGCGCCTGGCTGACCTGGGCGAGCGGCGCGCCAATGCGAATTGGCTACCGCATGGCCGGCCACTCATGGATGTACACCGATGTCGTTGAGCGTGCCGATGACCTCCTGCCGCGGCACTCGGTCGTGAAGCAATGGGACCTGCTGGCGCCCCTCGGTATCGAGGCGTGCGAACCTGCACGTGATGCCGTGGAGATGCCCGGGGACTCAGAGGCCGACGCGCGAATCGCCCGCGTTCTTCGCGACGCCGGCGTCGGACCGTTCCATCAGCTCATCGTCCTGCACGTCAGCGCCGGCAACCCGTTCCGGCGATGGCCGCCGGAGGCCTTCGCTGCGGTCGTCGTCGAGCTCGCGCGGCGCGATCCAGGGCGCCGCTTCATGGTGACGTCCGGGCCCTCCGACGCGGTCGCCACCCCGGCGATTGTCGATCGGGTTAGGGAGCATCTCGGCGAGGCGGCCACGGCCGTTTCAGAGGGCCGGTTTGACGTTGGCGAACTTCAGGCGCTCGTCACCCGCGCCGCGGTGTACATTGGAGGCGATAGCGGTCCCTTGCACATCGCCGCGACGACACAGACGCCGATCGTGGCGCTCTTCGGCCCGACGCTCGCTGAGCGCTCGATGCCGTGGCGCGATCCGCGATGGTTTGCCGAGGCGATTGATGCCGGTCCGCTTCCCTGCCGGCCATGTCACCAGCGGAGGTGCCAGCCTGGCGATTTCCGCTGCCTGACGGGCCTCACCGCCGACCGCGTGGTGGCGGCCGCTGAACGGGCATTGGCGAGCAGAAACGTTGACGTCACACAGACGGGTGTAAGGGCACTTCACGCATGAATGCGGTCACGATGAGCACCACCGCGACGCACGCGGCTCCCGAGTTCGAGCGGGTGACGGCGGCGCTCCTGCTGGGATTCGTG
Source organism: Acidobacteriota bacterium (assembly GCA_016190945.1). Lineage (GTDB taxonomy): Bacteria > Acidobacteriota > Vicinamibacteria > Vicinamibacterales > UBA2999 > JACPPO01. The sequence continues at coordinate 10,111 of JACPPO010000066.1, forward strand.
GCTGCCGTGCAGGTGTCGATTGCGCTGGCGCACGTCCTGCTGGCGGCCATGTTCCTCTCCTGGATCGCGTTGCGCATCCAGGACTGGACGCGTCCCGCGGCGCCCTCGTTCTTCGTCGCGCTGCTCGCCTACGGCGCGCTGACGCTCGTGTCGGCGGCCTTCTCCGTCGATCCGTCGGCAAGTCTCATCGACAGCAAGCAGCTCCTGCTGCTGGCGATCGTCCCGGCCGTCTATGACATCGCCCGCGGGTCCCGGGCCTCCACCGTTGTCAACGTGATTATCTCCGTCGGTGCCGCGAGCGCCGTCTACGGCATCGTGCAATACGGCGTGTTGCACTACGACAACCTGGGCCAACGGCCCCAGGGCACTCTCTCGCACTACATGACCTACTCGGGCGTGTTGATGCTGGCGATCTGCGCCGCCACCGCGCGTCTGGTCTTCGGGTCGCGCGATCGCACCTGGCCGGCCCTCGTCATGCCGGCGCTGGTCGTGGCGCTGGCGTTGACGTTCACCCGCAATGCCTGGATTGGCGCTTGCGTCGCTATCGGGTTGCTCTTCGTCCTCAAGGATTTCAGGCTGACGGCGCTACTGCCGGTCATTCTCGCGGTCCTCTTCGTGGTCGCGCCCGACGGCATCATCAACCGACTGACGTCAACCTTCAACGCGCAGGATCCGGCCAACCAGGATCGGTTCGCGATGGTGGAGATCGGCGCGCGAATGGTCAAGGACCATCCCCTGACCGGTGTCGGACCGAACATGGTGTCCCGCGTCTACGACCAGTACCGTCCCGACTATGCGGTCAACGAGGTCAACCCGCACCTGCACAACGTGCCGCTGCAGATCGCCGCGGAGCGCGGCCTGCCGGCCCTCGCGGCGTGGGCCTGGTTTGTGGTGGCCCTCGTGGGCGCCCTCTTCCGCATGTTCCGGCAGTCCGCCTCCGCTACTGTCGGGCCGCCAGGAGACCCGACGGGCCGGCACTGGCTGGACGCTCCGCATTCGCGGACCGCCCCGGCGAACAGGCGCCGGGAACGCATGCTCGCGGCGGGCGCGCTGGCGTCTATTGCGGCCATGCTCGCCGCGGGACTGTTCGAGTACAACTTCGGCGACTCCGAGTTCCTCATGCTCTTCCTCGTGTTGATCACGCTGCCGTTTGCGGCGGCGCGTCAGGACGATGCTGCCGCCGCTCGCGCCTGAGCGGGCGCGGGCGATCGCGGCCGGCCTCGGCCGTACGCACATTCTCGTCGTTGGCGACGCCATGCTCGACAAGTTCATCGCGGGCCGCGTCACCCGTATCTCTCCCGAGGCGCCGGTTCCCGTGGTCATGTTCGATCACGAGAGTCATCGCATCGGCGGCGCGGCCAACGTGGCGCACAACGTCACCGCGCTCGGCGGCCGCGCCACGCTGGTGGCGGTGACCGGCCGGGATGAGGCGGCCGCCACACTGGCCCACGCCTGCCGCGATGCCGGCATCTCGCCCGCCTTTCTCGGTGACGCGGCCCGACTTACCACCACGAAGGTGCGGATCGTGACGGAGCGCAACCAGCAGGTCGCGCGCGTGGATTACGAGGTGGACGCGGAAATCTCGGGCGACCTCGAGCAGCGCGTCGTGTCGGCCGTGCAGCAGCAGGCCTCCGACGCTTCCGCGATCGTGATTTCGGACTACCTGAAAGGGTGCATTACCGCGCGCGTGATGCGCGCCGCGGTGGCGGCGGGGCACGAGCGGCGGATCCCGGTTCTCGTCGATCCCAAGATCCCGCACATCGATTACTACGCGGGCGCCACCGTCATTACCCCGAATCACCACGAGGCCGAGATTGCAGCCAATATGCGCGTCCGCACTGAAGACGAGGCCCGCGGCGCCGCGCGCGTGTTCCGCGAGCGCTCGGCGTGCGGCGCCGTCCTAATGACGCGCGGCGACCAGGGCATCTGGCTGCTCGGCAGCGACGTGGAAGGCTCGCTCCCGGCGGCGGCACGCGAAGTTGCCGACGTGACGGGCGCGGGCGATACCGTGATCGCCACGATGGCGCTGTCGCTCGCCGCCGGAGCGACGCTGGCCGAAGCCGCGCGACTGGCCAACGAAGCGGCCGGGATCGCCGTCGCGAGGTTCGGCCCTGCCGTCGTTACCCCCGCCGAGCTGCTCCGCGCGCTCGAAGTATCAGCGAACGGCTGATTCCGCTACCGGTTCGTACGAGAACTCAGGAGTGCCGGCGCGCGTGGACGCATTAGAGTCCTTCAAGCAAGATCCGTTCGTATGCGCTGAGCGATGGCGTCCCACCAGTGTGTATAAAGAGAATATGTTCCTCCCGGCGGAAGAAGCCGTGGCGAGAAAGACCAATCAGTCCAGCCATAGCCTTCCCTGTATACACCGGATCGAGCAAGATCGCTTCGGTGCGTGCGAGCATTTGGACCGCCGCAACCATCATCGGATTCGGCAGAGAATATTGGGGTTGCCAATATCCGCCGATCGCCACGACGGCCTCGCGCGGTATCGACGTCTTCAGCCCCAATAACTGGGCAACAGCCACGGCTTCACCATGCACCAAGGGCTCTTGATCGGCAGGATCGCGGCTGACCCCGATGCCTATGATCGGTATGCGGACGTCGTCAGCGATGAAGCCAGCTAGCAGTCCGCCATGGGTGCCTGAACTGCCAGACGCCACCACGACACGATCGATGTGGACCCCTTGCGCGATAAACTGCTGCTGTAATTCCTGGGCGCACGCCACATAGCCCAAGCCGCCCAAGGCATTTGAACCACCGCCGGGGATGATGTAGCCCTTGCGCCCCTGCGCGGCCAATGCTGTCGCCACCTCCTGCATGGCTGCAGCCATGTCGGCACCGCCTGGCACCACCGTGATCGCCTCGACGCCCAGCAGGCGAAAGAGAAAATTGTTGCCACTAGCCTCACGCTGGTAACTGTTTGGCACACGCTCTTCGATGACAAAGCGACAGTGCAGCCCTTCCTTGATAGCGGCTGCCAGCGTGATCCTGCAATGATTGGACTGCGGCGCTCCGCACGTAATCAAGGTATCCGCACCCCGTGCCATGGCATCGGCCACCAGGAATTCCAACTTGCGGGTCTTGTTGCCCCCCGGCGCCAGCCCCAGCATGTCATCGCGCTTCATCCACACTTTTGGTCCGCGTAGGGCGCGTGTGAAGTTGGGGAGAAACTCCAAAGGCGTGGCACCCTCAGAGTAGCGACGACGTGGGAAGCGGCTCAAATCCATGCGCCCAGCTGGACCAAGAATAGACTCCCTGCAAGATGGTAATCGGCAAAACAGAGGGAAAATCGAGATGGCGGCATGGACACCTCCCAGCGTTAGGTGGAAGTGTCTACTTTATCGGGGGAAAATCTCGCGACAGCTCCAAGCGATGGCTCCAAGCTGATAGCCCGCTTCAGTTAACCACCCAAGGGCTCCGCCCTTGATGTCCCGGCGGATCCTTTGTCTGGTTGCCGGTGTCTCCTGGCGCGTTTCCCGCTACTCAAGCGGGATGCGACTGCCATTCTGTGCGAGCCACTGGTCGAAGGTCCGGAGCGCCGGGTTCAGGGCTCTGGCAACCGCCAGATTGCGGGCGCCGCAGTAGTCCTTCTCGAAGTCGCGCTTGAACTGGAACATGTTACCCAGATCCTCGGCACCGGGGAAGCCGAAGCTCCGATACACATCGGGCGTCACGGAGTTGTAGCGCACCTCTTGACCGAGCGCCTTCGTCAGCGAAGCGGCCATCCGCACGCCGGTCAGGTGATCGCCGGCGACGCCAATGGTCCTGCCGATGAACTCGCTGCCCCGCTTGAAGATGCCGTCGGCACACTTGCCGATGTCCTCCGCCGCTATCCCCGGGAGCTTCTTGTCGCCCATGGGGAGCGTAAACGCCAGCTTGCCATCGGGACCTTTCTTGGGGCCCATGCCGAAGTAGATGAGGTTCTCCCAGTAGAACGACGTCAACAGGAAGGTGGTCGGCACGCCGAGGTCGGTGAAGGCCGAGTTGGCTTCGGCCTTGGAGTCGAAGTGCGGAACCTTGTATTTGCCCATCAGCGTCGGCATGCGGTCGTCGCTGAGCGGCACCCATTTGCGAGTGTCCTCGAACGTGGACCAGATGGCGTGCTGGACGCCGGTGTGCTTGGCTGCCTGCGCCATGGCGCAGGCTCCCGCGATTTCCTTCTCGGGCGAGAAGTGGGCCCAGAAGAAGGTCACGCAGTAGACGCCGTGGGCGCCCGCGAACGCTCTCTTCAGGCTATCGAGATCGTCGAGGTCCGCAGCGACGATCTCGGCGCCCTTGGCCGCCAGGGCGCGTGCCTTGTCGGAGTTGACGTCGCGCGTCAGCGCACGCACCGCGAACGGACTGTTCTTGTCGTTTAGAATGGCGCGGACCAATCCACCGCCCTGTGCACCGGTCGCACCCATGACCGCGATGACCTTCCTGTCGGCCACGGCTATCCTCCTTGTCGTGTGGTGAAACGGTCAGCGTAATCAACACCCAGCGCTCCACCCGCGGTGCTCATCATCGCTCCGGCGGCCGCCGGGTGCAACCTGGTTGGGCGGCTCTTCGCGAGTTCAAGGAGCCTGTGCCCCGCCGGCGGCAACTTAAACCCGCCCAACAAGACTTACGGCACGAGCTCGTGAGACGGACGAGCGTCGCTCAGGTGCTCAACGAGCTCATTCCGTTCGTTCACGGCAATCATTTTCGGAACGACCGGCTCATCCGTTAGGCTGAACGCCGCGATAATAATTCTGTCGCCAGGATGGAAGTGCCGCGCGGCGGCACCATTGACGACGACACGACCGGAATGGTCCGGTAGCGAGATCGCGTAAGTTTCGATCCGTTCGCCGCTGTTGATGTTCCAGACCGACACCTGTTCTCCAGGCACGATATCCGTGAGCGTCATCAGCGTGTGGTCGATGCCGATACTGCCGATGTAGTCGATGTCCGCCGCGGTGACGACCGCGTTATGAATTTTTGACTTACAGATGACGCGTAGTTTCATGCATGCGATCTCCCGCGTCCGTTGGGGGCATACACAGGATATCACGCCCCTCCGCAGCTCGGCCCCCCAACGACCTTCCAGAATCAATGCCGGAAATGTCTGCGTCCTGTGAACACCATGGCGAGGCCGTGTTCGTCGGCCGCCGCGATGACGTCCCGATCGCGGACCGATCCGCCCGGCTGGACGACGGCTGTCGCGCCCGCGGCGGCCACGGCGTCGAGGCCGTCGCGAAACGGGAAGAACGCATCCGACGCGGCGACCGAGCCCACAAGGGCATTCGCGCCGAGGCTCTCGGCCTTCATGCGCGCCACGTTCACCGCGTCCACGCGGCTCATCTGCCCGGCGCCGATCGCGAGCGTACGGTCGGCCGCCGCGAACATCACGGTATTCGACTTCACGTGCGCGCAAATGCGCCAGGCAAAGCGCAGCGCTTGCCACTCGTCTGCGGTCGGCTGCCGGCGCGTCACGACCTTCGGGCCGTCGGCGCCCGGCCAGGGCGTGTGCGCTTCGCGCACCTCGTCTCGGGACTGCACGAGCACGCCGCCGACAATCGAGCGGATCTCGAGATTCTCGAACGCCGGCGCGCGGCCGTCCGTCGACGTCGCGTCCGGAACGACAACGCGCAGGTTCGGCTTGGTGGCCAGGACAGCGCGCGCGTCCTCGTCGACCGACGGCGCCGTAACGGCCTCGATAAAAGTCGAAACAATCGCCCGGGCGGTATCCACGTCAATCGCCCGATTGAGCCCGACAATCCCGCCAAAAGCGGCGACTGAATCAGCCTCGCGCGCCCGCACGTACGCATCGGCGGCGCCGGCGCCGGTGGCGGCTCCGCACGGATTTGTGTGCTTGATCACCGCGGCCGCCGGCTCGCTGAACTCGACCACGATTCGCGCGGCGGCATCAAGATCGAGCAGGTTCGTGTACGACAGCGCCTTACCCTGCAGCACCTTGAATCCGGGATGCGGGCCGAATTCCTGATACAGCGCCGCCGGCTGGTGCGGATTCTCCCCGTACCGCAGGTCGCGGACCTTGCGAAGGTCGATGGGCAACGCGGCCGGCAGCAGCGGGGGCGCGCCCCGCGTGAAACCGTCAGGGCCCGCGGCGATCGTCTCGAGCGTGGAGGCAATGGCGGTGTCGTAACGGCCCGTCTGCGCAAACGCCTTGCGTGCAAGGCCGAAGCGAAACTCCCGCGAGGGCCCTCCGCTCCGATCGAGCTCGTCGAGGACCTCTGCGTAGTCGGACGGCGAGACCACGACAAGGACGTCCTCGAAGTTCTTGGCCGCGGCGCGGACCAGGCTTGGACCGCCGATATCGATCTCCTCGATCAGGGTCTCGAACGGCGTGTCGGGATTAGACGCGGTCTGGACAAATGGATACAGGTTCACCACGACCAGATCGATCAGGGTGATCCGATGCCTAGCGGCCGCGGCCAGATCATCCGATCGGCCGCGCCGCGCAAGGATTCCCCCGTGGACGAGCGGGTGGAGCGTTTTGACGCGGCCATCCATCATCTCGGGAAAGCCCGTGACCTCGGAAATGCCGATCACCGGCAGGCCTGCCTGCTGGAGAATGCGCGCGGTACCGCCGGTCGAGACAAGATCGAAGCCGCGGTGCGCAAGCGCGCGGGCAAAGTCGACCAGCCCGGTCTTGTCGGAGACGCTCAGTAAGGCTCGGGGCATCGGTTCGCCAGCGCTTGACAGCACCTGTGGGGATGCTTAGGATAGGCCTGCGCTGGGGGGCGTTCCCTCAACGTAGAAGTCGAGGCCGCGCAAGCACTCGCGGTCTTTTTTTGTGTCTCGAAGCTCATTTCCAGAGCGCAAGCAGGGAAAAAGAACGATGCGTATTACAGGCAAGGTCAAGTGGTTCAATAACGCCAAAGGCTACGGGTTTCTTGAGCGCGAGGGTGGGAGCGACGTGTTCGTCCACTACTCCGCCATCAGTGGCAACGGCTTCCGGTCCCTCGAAGAGGGTCAGGCGGTCGAATTCGAGATCGTCGACGGCCCGAAGGGTCCGCAGGCGGGGAACGTCAGCAAACCAGCCTAGAACTACGATACGACCTCGGCACCCCACCGCGCAAGCGTGCGCGGTGGGGGCCCGCTTCAGAGGCGCCGTTGGTCGGCGCCGGGCGCAGTACTCCCGTTCGCACCTCGCACCCCTCACCGTTCGGATTTTCGGGCCCCGCGCATCGCGCGCGCGGTAAACGCGATCTTCCCGTCCTTCAGCGCCACGCGGAACGTCACCTCGTCGCTGCCCTTGTCCCTGAAGGCGCCCACCTGCGTCTTGATCAACTCGGCAAACTTGTGAAACGGAATGGCGTCCTGGCCCGCCTCGCGCCGCGCCTCGGCCAGGCTCTCGTACAGATCCTGCACCTTCTCCATTTCGCGCATCGGATCGCTGAAGGTAGCGACGGTGAGGATGCGGTCCCTGGCCCGCGTCGCCTTCTCGGCCATCGGGCGCGGCGGGGCGAACGGACCCGCTCGTCCCTCTTCGCGGGCCCTGAGGCCCCGGTCCCACAGGTCGACAAACGCCGCGAAGCGCGACTGCAGTGTGGTGAAGCGGAAGCGCTCGCCGTAGTTGGTCGGGCGCATACGGTCGAGACGCTTGACGAGCGCGTCCACACGGCCGCGCGTCTCCCAGGGCGGACGCGGCAGCCGCCCGGAAAAGAACATGTTGTATTCTGCCTCGAGACGCTTCAGCTCGGTTTCAAGCACCTCGAGCTCGCGATCGACGTCGACGGAAGGTTCGGCCACGCGCGATCATTCTGACATACGCGGCGACGTTCGCCACCACGGGCCACGGAAGCACTGAGACACAGAGGCGGATTTCTGAGACGAGCCTCTGGCCACCGTTTCATGTGGCCGACTACGTAGGATGACTTACACGCACGTGTTGAACCGGGGCGGGCTGGGAGTCAAGAGTCCGGCCGATCGGCTCTGATCGCAGATACGCGCCGGCGGTGCACATATTCTGGAGACGCGTGCATCCGGCGCGAGCCGCGATGATCTTGACGCGCAAGATCTTTCCGGTGCGGGACGCAATCCCACAGCCTGCGGATACGTGCACACGGTCGCACATATCCACAGACTTCGTGGATTTGGCGGGCGGTAGTCGTATCGGCGTTCCACGTAACCACGGACGGGGCGGGTTCCCTGGTTCTGCTAGACTCGGCTGGCGTTGAGCGGTTTGGGCCGATCGAGCGCGCTTCTGTCTGACCACGGTTACGGTCGTCCGAGATGTCGACAAGTAGTTGGGCGGCTGGATCCATCAACGAGCTGGTTTGAGATGTTTTTCAAGCCACTCGGTCAATTGTTCGCGCTTCATCTTGCCTGCGGCCAAGTCGAGCATCAGTCGCTCCTGCTCATCATCCGCAGCGACGATCTCGTACCCATTCAAAATCAGGAAGACTTCCATCGCGGCATGAGCGACCCGCTTGTTGCCGTCCACGAATGCATGGTTCATCGCCAACGAGAAGCCGAGCGCGGCCGCCTTGGCATGAAGCGACTGATGCAGGTCGGCACCGCCGAAACTGGCTCGTGGTTGCGCGAGGGCCGATTCCAAGGCGCCGAGATCACGAATTCCCGAGGCTCCGCCAGAACTTTCAAGGATCGCTCGGTGAAGTGCCACGACTTCCCCGAGCGTCAAATAGCGCATCAGGCCAAGCGCTTGTACAGGTTCCGATTCTTGGTGAGTACGCGCCTGGCTGCGTCCTGGAACTCGGCATCCGGGGTAGAAAGCAGGTCGCTGAGGGCCGCGCGGGCGAGATCTTCAGGCGAGAGGCCGAGACGCTCGGCCTCGGCACGGAGCTTGTCAGCCTGGGCGGAGGGCAGCTCGATGGCGAGCTTCATGCGCGGTACTGTAGCGCGAGCCAGGCCGTCTAACAAGGTTTGCAGCCGGCGGCGGCTTTCTCGATTCTTCGGAATCGTGATTCGAATGTTCATGGAAGTCGGCGCGCCTCACCATCGGCCACATTTCCATGCGGCGTATCAGGACGTAATAGCC
>JACPPO010000068.1 GCA_016190945.1 Acidobacteriota bacterium
CCACAGTCCCGTATGGTTCTTGCTGTGAACCATGTTGCGATAGGTCGCCGCGTTGACCCACTCTTGCTCCGGATCGAGCATGACCACGATGTCGTCGGTGCCGAGATAGCGGCCGCCGTCCTCCTCGTGCACGCGCGGCACGGGGAACTTGCACAAATCCACTTCAAGGTCGCGCTGCACGTTTTCAAGCACGGGGCCGTCCTTCACTACCCGAGGCGGAATGGGTTCGTGCTCCTTCATCCGGTTGCGATAGGCGCGTACCGCGTCGAGCGGCGAGCGCGGCTCGGGGAAACCCAGCGCAAGCGCCACGCGCCGGGACGAATTGGTTCCACCGCAGAGCACGCGGAATCCTTTTGGATAGTCCGGAATTTCGTCGAACAGGACGGCGCGGACTTCGTTGCGCTTGTGGCTGATTGCCTGCGCCAGCGCTCCCATCTCCAGATCCCAATGCACTCCTCTCGCGTGCAGCAATTCGCCCGCTTTGTCCGCGCGATCGACGAACTCGCGCAAATCGGTGTGCGGGGTAGCGTGCTTCAGCCAGCGGCGCTCGGGTTTTTCAGGCATGCTTTATTTCTCCTTGTCCTGCCAGGGTTATACTTACTTCCGCCAAAAATCGGGTACCTTATCAATCCCCGGGATCTCGACCATATCCGGGAACGGTCTATCAAGAGGTATCGTCGCGTCAATACCCATGGCCGACATGGTGCGCCGGCTCTTAGCTGACGGATCGAGGGGAGCGCCGAGAAGGCGCGGCAACATAATTACATCCTCGTCAGGCTGGCTTCGATTGGACACCGCCCAAAGGACCTTTTCCAGGTCGTACACGTCCACATCGTCGTCCACTACGATCACATACTTGGGCCCGGCGAGACTCATCGCCGCCGCTATCAGGCTCCTCGCCTCGAACTGCTGGCTCTTCTTCATCGAAACGATGAGAAGGAAGTTGGCCCCACCGCAATTCGGGACATGGACCGCCTTCACGCCGGGGAAATTTCGCTTCAACGCCAAATGGTAGCTCGCCTCGATGGAGCCCTGTTTCAGAACGTGATTGTCGGTGGTGGGCATGCCCGTGAGGCCGGCCAGGTAGATCGGTCGCTTCCGGTGAGTGATCGCCGTGACTTCTATCACGGGCTTCGGCACGGCAGGCTGATAATAGCCGGTGAATTCGCCGAAGGGTCCCTCAATTTCCCTTTCCTTGGGCAGGACGGTTCCTTCGATGATGATCTCGGCGGAAGCCGGAACTTCGAGATCGACTGTGGTCGCCTTGGTCAGTTCGATGGGAGCGCGATGAATCGCGCACGCAAAGCCGAGCTCGTCAACTCCGTAAGGCGCGTGCCATTGGCTTCCGATGAGAAGCTCCGGTATTGTCCCAATGGCGATCGCCACGGGCACGCCAAGGTTTTTCGCCTCGACCCGGTATAACTGCTGCGACAACTGCTGCGCGTTCAACCCGAGGCGTCTTTTGCCCTTGACCTGCAAACGGTAAAGCCCAACGTTCCTGATCCTGGTCTCGGGATCACGACTGATGGCCACGCCCATGGTGATGAACGGGCCGCCGTCCTTGGACGAATATGTAGGGATAGGGAGTTTCCCCAGATCGACCTCATCGCCCGTATAGACGACCTCCTTGCAAAGACCGCCGGGTACGAGGACCGGTGCAATCGGATTCTCCATCGACTCGACCAGTAATCTTACGGCCTGAGCGTGGTCTGGGGCTCCGAGGGCGAGGAGCAAGCGCTTGGTGGTCGCGAACAGACCGCCCACCACCGGCACGGAAGACCCCTTCACGCTTTCGAAATACAACGCCGGTCCCTGTATGTCGCTCGTCTTGCGGATGTAGGCGGCGATCCCGAACATCGGATCGACTTCTTCGCGGATGCGCAGCAACTCCCCCTTGGTTTCCAAAAAGGCGAGAAACTCGCGGAGATCTGCAAACGGCATTTTCCTATCCCCTCTTGGTTTTTTTCGAAAGAGCGAGGATCTTGCGCGCTCGCATGGGCAGCGTCAAGGAGAGCGGGAGTTCCAGGACCGAGGCCAGAATCGGGGTTTTCCCCGTGGCATTCTGATTCTGCAGGCAAGCATTGCACAACGACGCGTGCTTCTGCGAGCCGGTTTATGCCCGGTCGCCATCTACAATTTTTCGGGGTAATATGGAAGAAATCCAAGAAGAAAGCCCCGAAATGGCAACAGGTTGAAGAGGAGGAACTTTCATGAAGAAGCTGTGGCGCCCTATTGCTTTTGTTCTGGTCGCCGCGCTCGGCTCAAGCGCGTGCAATGTCCTGGCCCAGAACTACCCGAAAAAGCCGGTGCGAATCGTGGTCAACATGGCCCCCGGGGGCGTGGTCGACCTCGTGGCACGCTCGATCGGCCAGAAGCTCACCGAAGCCTGGAACCAGCCGGTGCTGATCGAAAACCGGGGAGGATCGGGCGGCAATATCGGGGCGGATGTGGTCGCCAAGGCCGCGCCCGACGGACATACGCTGCTCATGACGACCTCGGGACTCGCCATCAGTCCCAGCCTGTACCGCAGGCTGCCCTTTGACGCGCTCAAGGACTTCGCGCCGATAAGCCAGGTCTGCTCCACTTTTCTGGTGCTGACCGTGAATTCGAAAGTTCGCGCCACATCGAGCCGGGAGCTGATCGCTTTGGCCAAATCGAAACCCGGGAGCCTGAATTACGGCCACACCGGCGTGGGCAGCACCCTCCAGCTCACGATGGAATTGCTGAAAGCATCCTCCGGTGCCGATCTGCTGGCCGTCCCGTACAAAGGTACCGCGCTGATCAGCACCGCCCTGGTGACCGGCGAAGTGGATGCGGCTTTCATGCCGCCGGAGACGGTTCTCTCGCACATCAAAGCAGGCAAGCTGCGCGCGCTGGCCATTACCAACCCGGCGCGTTCGCCGCTGCTGCCGGAGGTGCCGACCATGGCGGAGGCGGGGGCGCAGGACTTCGGGCTGCCGGGCTGGTATGGGTTGTTCGCGCCCGCGGGGACCGCGCGCGAGATCGTCGAGTCGATCCAGCGCGACGCGGTGCGGGCCCTGAATTTGCCCGAGGTCCGGGACCGGATCGTCGCCATGGGGCCGGTGCCGGTGGGCAGCACGGTGCGTGAATTCGAGGCCAAGTACAAAGAGGACCTGGCGAGGTTCGCCAAGATCGTCGCGGACACGCGTATTCCACCGCAGGACTAGCGAAAATTCTTGACCGAAGATACTTGACGAATACCGGCAGGGCGTGAAACAGTAACCGGGAATCCGGATTTCTCGTTTCTCGACCCGGACAAGAACAAGAAGCGTGCCGAGAACACCGTCATAATCCCGAGCGGCAACCGGAATGATTGCAGCCTTGGCGCGCGTTTTATCGAGGTGATCCGATGAGCTATACCGTCAACCCTGTTTTCGAGCACTACTACCAGCCGAAGAGCGTGGAAGAAACCGTTGCCCTGCTTGCCCAGTGCGGGAAGGAGGCCAGGGTGCTCGCCGGCGGAACGGTCCTGATCAATCAGATGCGCAGCGGCGCGGTGGCGCCGCGGCACGTCATCAACATCAGCCGCGTGGCGGGGCTCGATGAGGTGCGCGTGGCCGAGGAGGGCGAACTGGCGATCGGCGCGCTGGCGACGCTGGCGAAGGTCGCCAGGTCCTCCGCGGTGCGCAAAGGCTGGCCGCTGCTGCATGAAACCATGCTCGAGATCGGCGTGGTGCAGCAGCGCAACTTGGCCACGGTGGTGGGCAACCTCTGCAGGCCGGTGCCGTCGGCCGATACCGCGGTGGCGCTGCTTGTGCTGGAGGCAAGCGTCTTGATGAGCGGCGCCAAGGGCAGGCGGCGGGTGACGATGAGCGATTTCCTGGCGGGCCCCCGCCGCACGATGATGGCCGACAGCGAGATGGTGACCGAAGTGCGGGTGCCGCCCGCGCCTGCGGGGGCGGGCACGGCTTTTGTGAAACTGCACGCGCCCAAGGTGAACGCGGCGGCCTTTCTCCTGAATTCAGGCGGCGGTTGCAGCGAGGCGCGCATCGCCCTGGGCGGAGTGGCGCAAACGCCGATCCGCGTGCCGAAGGCCGAGGCGCTGCTGCGCGGGGCGAAGCTCGATGCGCAATTGATCGATGAGGCCGGGATCGCGGCGCAAGGGGAAACGAGCCCGGCGAGCGACCTGCGCGCGGGCGCCGAATATCGGCGCGAGATGAGCCGGGTTCTGGTTGCCAGAGCGCTTGAAGCGGCCTGGAACAGGACGAAGCGCCAGTAGGGGAGACAAGAAAGATGAAACAGACGATAAACCTGTCGGTGAACGGCAAAGACTGGCCGCTGGAAGTCGAGCCGCACATGGCGCTCTCCGAATGCCTGCGGGAGGATCTCGCTTTGACCGGGGTTCGGATTTCCTGCAACCAGGGTCACTGCGGGGCGTGCACGGTGCTGCTCGATGGCGAGCCGGTCAATTCCTGCCTGACCCTGGCGGTAGATGCGGTGGGCAAGCAGATCACGACCATCGAAGGGCTGGCGCGCGATGGGAAGCTCGATCCCTTGCAGCAGGCTTTCATCGACCACCACGGCCTGCAATGCGGCTACTGCACGCCGGGGATGATCCTCTCGGCGAAAGCGCTGCTCGAGGAGAACCCTCATCCGACCGAACCCGAGATAAGAGAAAGCCTTGCCGGTAATCTGTGCCGCTGCGGTTCCTACCAGAAGATCATTCAGTCGATCCAGGCCGCGGGCGGTGAAACAGGAGGTGGCGCATGAACCGCGTCCCGGCACGTCGCCCGGCTCTTTCCAAACGACGCCGCAAGGGGAAACACGCCACGCCTCCGGTCACGGCAAGACGCACCAAGGCTCCCGCCGGCTCCGATGAGCTCAAGGTGGTCGGCCAGCGGGTGCCGCTGTTCGATGCCTGCGAGAAGGTCACGGGTGCCTTCAAGTATGCGAGCGACATCAGGCTGCCGGGGATGCTGGTCGGGAAGATTCTGCGCAGTCCGCATCCCTATGCGCGGATTCTCGCCATGGATGTCACCAAGGCGCAGGCGCTGCCCGGGGTGGCGGCGGTCCTGACCCCCGACGATGTGCCCGAGGGGGAGTGGGGCGAGCGCTCGTTCAACTATCGCGGCCGGGTGCTGAACGACAAGCCGCGCTTTGCGGGCGACGAGATCGCCGCGGTGGCCGCAGTGAACGAGCACGTAGCCGAAGCGGCGCTGGCGCTCATCGAAATCAAGTGGGAGGTGCTGCCGCACGTCTTCGGCGTCATGGATGCGATCAAGCCCGACGCACCGCAGGTCGCCCCTTACGGAAACGTGAGGAGCACGGTGGTCGAGGCCGGCGATCTCCAGAAGGGTTTCAAGAAGGCCGACCTCGTCGTCGAGCATGAAGCGGCGATGGGCAACCAGAGCCATGCGCCGCTGGGCCGAAACGCGTGCGTGGTGAGCTGGGAAGGCGATCAGATGACCCTGTGGACCGGGACCCAGACCCCGTTTCCTCTGCGCGATGAGCTGGCGCGGATTCTCAAGCTCCCGCAGAACCGGGTGCGGGTGATCGGCATGCCCACGGGCTCCTCCAACGGGCTTTGGTGGGCCTGCAACTTCCAGTTCATCGCGGCGTACCTGGCGCGAAAAGCCGGCCGGCCGGTCAAGATCGAGCTCACCCAGGAAGAGGCGATGGCCACCGTGAAGCGCCGCGAGACGCCCACGGTATGGGGCAAGCTCGGGGTGAAGCGCGACGGGACGTTTGTCGCCATGCATGTCAAGCATTATTTTGATAACGGCGCGCACGGCTTCAAGGCCTATCCCTTCGAGAGCGTCTCTGACCTCTGGGGGCGGCACCGTCCGGCGATCCGCTTCGAGTTCTACGGGGTCAATACCAATACGCCCAATGCCGGGTGCATGCGCGGGGTGGGCGATCTGACCATCAGTTTCTGCACCGAGCCCCTGATCGACAAGGCCGCAGCCGCCTTGGGGATGGATCCGCTGGAGATCCGGCTCAAGAACCACATCATCGCCGGCGACCCGATCCACTCGCAGAAAAACATCTACAAGCGCTTCAACGTGCCTTTCCCCGGCGAACGCTTGACCAGCGGTGCCATGGACCAGTGCATCAAGCGCGGCGCCGCGGCGTTCGGCTGGAAGGACAAATGGCGCGGCTTCGGCAAACCCACTGCGGTCAACGGCAACAAGGTGCGCGCGGTGGGCATGGCCTGCGCCTGCCACATCTGCGGCGGGCGGCACCTGGGCAGCCCCTCGGTGATCGTCAAAGTCAATCACGACGGCAGCGTGAACCTGCTCACCGGCGTCGGGCGCATGGGACAGGGGGTGGAAACCACCCAGGCGCAGATTGCGGCCGAGGAGCTCGGGGTACCGCTGGAGAGCATTACGGGGACCCATGCCGATTCCGGGGTCTGCCCCTGGAGTCCCTCCACGGTGGGCAGCGTCAATGCCCACCAGACCGGGATGGTGACCAGGGCGGCGGCGCGCGACGCGAAAAAGCAGATCCTTGCTCTAGCCGGAAGGGAAATGAAAGTGCCGCCCAGGGAACTGGACATCAAGGATGGCTGGATCTACGCAAAAGCGAGGCCGAAAAAACGCATCGCCTTTGCCGAGATGACGCGCAAGGTGCACCCGGAGTGGCTCACGCCGCCCTACATCATCGGGCGCGCCGCGGGCAACCTGCCGGTGGGGCGGATCGCAAAAATGTTCATGGCCCATTTCGTCGAGATCGAGCTCGATGTCGAAACCGGGGTGAGCAAGCTGCTCAAGGTCGTGGCGGTGCACGACAGCGGCCGGATCATCAACCCGGCGGTGTGCGAGAACCAGGTTGCCGGCGGGGTCATGATCGGCGGCGGGTTTGTGCTGAGCGAGAATCTGGTGTGGGACCCGAAGACCGGGCGCGTGCTCAATCCCAATTTTGCCGACTACAAGATCCTGAACGCGCTCGATGCCCCGCTGCTTGACATCTCCTTTGCCGAAGTGATCGACCCGGTGGGGCCCTTTGGCGTCAAGGGGATCGGCGAAGGAGCGACCTGCCCGACACCATCGGCGATCGGGCAAGCGATCTACAACGCAATCGGCGTCAGACTGAACGCCCCGTTCACGCCTGAGCGGGTGCTGGAGGCCATCAAAGAGCAGCGTACGGGAGGGAGAGCAGCATGAGCATCCGAGACAAATTCGATCTGGCGCTATACGATCCGCAACCCGCCGCAGCCGATTGCCCGCAGGGACCGATAACGGCCGCAGGGGGGTATGCGTGTTTCGACAGCCTGCCGCCTTTTGAATACGTCAATGCGGAAAGCGTGGCCGAGGCCGTCACGCTGCTCAGGACCCATGGCGCCGAGGCGGCGTTGATCGCCGGCGGCCAGGACCTGTTGCGCCGCTTGCGAAACAGGGTGCATGCCGCCTCGCCCCGGCTGCTGGTAAACATCAAGACCGTAGCGCCCAAACTGGATGCAATCGTCGAGACCGGCGACGGGGTGCAGATCGGCGCCCTCGCCACTCTGCGCCAGGTCGAATCCAGCTCTCTCGTGCGTGAGCGCTATTCCCTGCTCGCGCAGGCTGTTCATGCGGCTGGGCCCCTGCAGTACCGCAACCGGGCGACGCTCGGCGGCGACCTGTGCCAGCAGGTGCGCTGCTGGTATTACCAGGCCTCGGGCAACGCCTACCCCTGCCGGCGCAAGGGCGGCAGCGAGTGTCCCGCCCTGGAGGGCGACAACCGGCAGCATGCGATTTTCGGCAGCCGCGATTGCGTTGCCGTGTGCGCATCGGACACCGCGCCGGCGCTTGTCGCCCTGGGAGCGAGCGTGCGCATCGCCGGCCCCGGCGGCGAGCGAACGGTGGCGGTGGAGGATTTCTTTACGGCGCGCGGGAATGTCCTCGCCCAAGACGAGATGGTCACCGGCGTGCACCTTCCTTTCCCCGAATCGGGCTCGCTCGGGGTGTTCGAGAAATTCACGCAGGCAAGCCTCTTCGATCCGGCGGTTGCGAGCATCGCCGTCGTCCTCCGCCGGGACCATGGCGTGTGCGGGAGCGCGCGGATCGCTTTCGGGGCGGTAAGCCCCGCGCCGTGGCGCTCGCTTCGCGCCGAGGGAAAACTGGCCGGGGAAAGGCTCGGTGCCGCCAGCGCCGGCCGCGCGGCCGAGGCCGCGGTGTCGGAGGCCTGGCCGCTCGAGTGCAACGGCTACAAAGTCGATATCGTTCGCGTGCTGATGCGCCGTGCGGTTCTCGCTCTTGCGCGAGCGAATTCAAGCGACGCGTGAAAAAAAAGGAAAGGCGATGGACCTAGTCATCAAGAACGCCAAGGTAGTTACCCACAGCGAAACCACCGCAGCGGCGATCGGCGTCGATGGCGGCAAGATCGTCGCTATTGCTCCGGCGGAGATGATGCCCAGGGCGGAACGCGTGATCGATGCCGCGGGCAAGCATGTCCTGCCCGGCGCGATCGATCCGCACACGCACCTTGCCTACGGGGAATACTTCCAGATCCCGTTCGCCAAGACGGTGCCCACCGAGACCGGCGCCTGCGCGCTCGGCGGCGTTACCTCCGTTGCCTCCTATATGCGCCGGGTGAAGACCGGGCTGTTGCCGCACCTGGACAATCTGAAACGCGACTTCGAGCAAAACAGCTACATCGACGGCTTCTTTCACATGATGGTGGCGGACGAAGCCAACCTGGAGCAGATCGCGGACGCGCCGGCCCGCGGCATCGTCGGCTTCAAGTTCATGATGGGATACAAGGGCCCGCAGGCGGCGGCGCTTGGAATACCGCCCATCGACGACGGTTTCGTCCTGGAAGGGTTCAATCGCATCAAGAAGCTCGGTTTCCCGTCCTACGGCATGGTTCACTGCGAGAACATCGACATCTCCCTTTGGCTCAGGAAATCGATCGAGGCCTCCGGACGCCAGGACGCCGAGGCCTGGTTCGACACCCGGCCCAACTTCGTCGAGGAGGAGTGCATCCACCGCGCGATATTTCTGGCCAAGGTGGCCGGCTGCCCGCTCTACATCGTGCACAACACCATCGGCGAATCGGTGGCGATCATCGCGCGGGCCAAGGCCGAGGGCGTGAAAGTGGTCATGGAAACCTGCCCTCAGTACCTGACGCACAACTATGACGATCTCGCGCCGATCATTCGTGACAACCCGGTTTTCGCCAACGTCAATCCTCCCTTGAGGCACAAGGCGGACAACGAGCTTCTCTGGCAAGGTATCAGAGATGGCGTGGTCGATACCATGGGTTCGGACCATGTGTGCGTGACGCGCGAGCTGAAAGGCAAGGACATGTGGAAGGCCCCGATGGGCCTGGGCAACTGCACCCAGTTGATCCTGCCGGTGATGTTGAGCGAGGGCGTGAACAAGGGACGCATTCCGCTCGAGAAGGTGGCGGAGGTGTGCAGCTACAACCCGGCGCGGGTCTTCGGTCTGTATCCGCGCAAGGGAACCATCGCCGTGGGCTCGGATGCGGACCTGGTG
Organism: Acidobacteriota bacterium; assembly: GCA_016190945.1. Classification (GTDB taxonomy): domain Bacteria; phylum Acidobacteriota; class Vicinamibacteria; order Vicinamibacterales; family UBA2999; genus JACPPO01. Next base: position 9,438 of record JACPPO010000068.1, read on the forward strand.
ATCGTCGACCTGGAGAAGAAAGTCAAGTTCAGCTACACCATGTCGCCTTCGCTGTGCGATTGGAACATCTACGAAGGGTGGGAATTCCGCGGATTCCCGGTCACCACCATTGTGCGCGGCGAGGTGGTCGCCGACGGGGGCAAGCTGGTGGGCAAGCCCGGCTACGGCAGGTACCTGCACGGCTGAGGGCGGGCGCCTGTTCGGCGATGCCCCCTATTGATCCTTACCAAACTGCGTTACACATCGCTGTCATTCCCGCGTGGTAAGCATGCCCCCGCGGAAGCGGGGGCGGGAATCCAGAGTAGCTCGGCGACAGCCACTGGATCCCCGCTTTCGCGGGGATGACGGG